>NZ_CP026004.1:394816-396471 GCF_003086895.1 Stenotrophomonas sp. ESTM1D_MKCIP4_1
TTTGGCAAATCCGGGATCCTTTAAGACCGAGCACCGAGACGAGCCTTTATGGCGAAGTCACTGATACCACGCTTCCAGGAAAAGCTCCTAAGCTTCAGCTTACGCAGACCGTACCGTAAACCGACACAGGTGGGTAGGATGAGAATTCTCAGGCGCTTGAGAGAACTCGGGTGAAGGAACTAGGCAACATGGCACCGTAACTTCGGGAGAAGGTGCACCCTTTTTGGTGGCTCATGCGAGCTATAGCTGAAGAGGGTCGCAGTAACCAGGCCGCTGCGACTGTTTATCAAAAACACAGCACTCTGCAAACACGAAAGTGGACGTATAGGGTGTGACGCCTGCCCGGTGCTGGAAGGTTAATTGATGGGGTCAGCCGCAAGGCGAAGCTCTTGATCGAAGCCCCAGTAAACGGCGGCCGTAACTATAACGGTCCTAAGGTAGCGAAATTCCTTGTCGGGTAAGTTCCGACCTGCACGAATGGCGTAACGACAGCGGCGCTGTCTCCACCCGAGACTCAGTGAAATTGAAATCGCTGTGAAGATGCAGCGTTCCCGTGGCAAGACGGAAAGACCCCGTGAACCTTTACTATAGCTTTACACTGAACGTTGAGTTCGTCTGTGTAGGATAGGTGGGAGGCTATGAAACTGTGGCGCTAGCTGCAGTGGAGCCATCCTTGAAATACCACCCTGTCGTGCTTGACGTTCTAACCTGGGCCCATTATCTGGGTCGGGGACCGTGTATGGTGGGTAGTTTGACTGGGGCGGTCTCCTCCTAAAGAGTAACGGAGGAGCTCGAAGGTACGCTCAGCGCGGTCGGACATCGCGCACTGTGTGCAAAGGCATAAGCGTGCTTGACTGCAAGATCGACGGATCAAGCAGGTAGGAAACTAGGACTTAGTGATCCGGTGGTTCTGTATGGAAGGGCCATCGCTCAACGGATAAAAGGTACTCCGGGGATAACAGGCTGATACCGCCCAAGAGTTCATATCGACGGCGGTGTTTGGCACCTCGATGTCGGCTCATCACATCCTGGGGCTGTAGTCGGTCCCAAGGGTATGGCTGTTCGCCATTTAAAGTGGTACGCGAGCTGGGTTCAGAACGTCGTGAGACAGTTCGGTCCCTATCTGCCATGGGCGTTGGAGATTTGAGAGGGGCTGCTCCTAGTACGAGAGGACCGGAGTGGACGAACCTCTGGTGTTCCGGTTGTCACGCCAGTGGCATTGCCGGGTAGCTATGTTCGGAAGCGATAACCGCTGAAAGCATCTAAGCGGGAAGCGCGCCTCAAGATGAGATCTCCCGGGGCACAAGCCCCCTGAAGGAACCATGTAGACTACGTGGTTGATAGGTCAGGTGTGTAAGTGCAGCAATGCATTGAGCTAACTGATACTAATGATCCGTGCGGCTTGACCATATAACCTCAAGTTGCCTTGGCTTTACGACAACGTCGTAAGAGCATCCAAGTGCACGCTACGTCACAAGAACTATGCGAGGCTGGCGCCTTGTCCCATCGGGACGAGTGCGACTCTCCAAAAGCCTCCCTGGTGAAATTAGCGCTGTGGAACCACCCGATCCCATCCCGAACTCGGAAGTGAAACGCAGCTGCGCCGATGGTAGTGTGGCTCAAGCCATGCGAGAGTAGGTCATCGCCAGGGTTTA
>NZ_CP026004.1:396571-498073 GCF_003086895.1 Stenotrophomonas sp. ESTM1D_MKCIP4_1
CTCCCTGGTGAAATTAGCGCTGTGGAACCACCCGATCCCATCCCGAACTCGGAAGTGAAACGCAGCTGCGCCGATGGTAGTGTGGCTCAAGCCATGCGAGAGTAGGTCATCGCCAGGGTTTACACCCGAGAACCCCGTTGCTTGCGCAACGGGGTTTTCCTTTTTTTGCAGGCACCTGGTTTTGACCTGGACTTGCCGCAACAACTTCACGAAGAGCTTCAAGTTCCTCAAACAAGTTGTTGACAAAGCTGAAAGGCCTGCCATAATAGGCGGCTCGCAACGACGAAAGGCCCTCGGGTCCAGCGACGAAGCGGCATCGGCAACAACGTCCACCCCGGTGAGACGGCCTTGAAAAAAGGTGTTGACGAAGCGGAAAAGCCGGCTATAATGGGCGGCTCGCTACGAAGGAAACTTCGCAGCACACGGGAACGGCGCTGAGGCCACTTCCCCTGATCTTTGAAAGTATGCGCAGGTATCTTGTGAAGGCGCCTGCAGGAAGGATGATTGTCCACCCATCCCGAACTCGGAAGTGAAACGCAGCTGCGCCGATGGTAGTGTGGCTCAAGCCATGCGAGAGTAGGTCATCGCCAGGGTTTATACCCAAAAACCCCGCTGCTCACGCAGCGGGGTTTTTTCTTATTAAGTGAAGGCACCGCTTTTCCGGGTACCTTCCGCCCCAAGGGCAAGATCGCGAGCTGGCGCTGAAAGCGCTGCTGCAACCGTCTCCCTGGTGAAATTAGCGCTGTGGAACCACCCGATCCCATCCCGAACTCGGAAGTGAAACGCAGCTGCGCCGATGGTAGTGTGGCTCAAGCCATGCGAGAGTAGGTCATCGCCAGGGTTTACACCCAAAACCCCGCTGCTCACGCAGCGGGGTTTTTCTTTGCGCGAGGATAAACACGCCGGGCGCGTTGCCGCGCGTTGCGCGGTGCCAACCAAGGTTGGCAGCTACCAACGACGAACCCGGTAGATTCACGCCATGCGTGGATGGGCCACCCCACTGCACACAAAAAAGCGGCGCCCTTACGGGCGCCGCTTTGACCTCAAGACGCTTCAGTCGAGCAAGCTCGACTCTACTTTGCTGCAGCCGGGGCCTTGCTCTTCATCATCTGGTCGCGGGCAGCCTTGAAGGGATTGCCTTCGTACCAGTTCGGCCAGCGGTCGCCGCCTGCCAGCTCCTTGCCGACGCCGTACATCAACTGCAGGTCCTCCACGGTGCCATCGAGCTTCCAGGTCGAGGCATCAAACTCGTCCTTCGGCCCGTGGTAGCGGTTGTTGCCGTAATCGGCAGCCGCCTTGCGGCCCGCCTCGACGCCACCGTCGCGCAGGTCCTCGCCACCGTCGGCATACAGCGCCGGTACGCCGGCCTTGGCGAAGTTGAAGTGGTCCGAACGGAAGTAGAAGCCGCTCTGCACCGACGTCTCGCCGTGCAGGGTGCGATCCTGGGCGGCGGCCAGCGGCTTCAGGATGTCTTCCAGTTCGGAACTGCCGAAACCGGTCACCGTCACGTCCTTGGCAAGGCCAGCCACCGACATCGCGTCGATGTTGATCACGCCGGCAATCTTGTCCAGCGGGAAGGTCGGGTGGGCCACGTAGTACTTGGATCCCAGCAGGCCGGATTCTTCCAGCGTCACCGCCAGGAACACCACCGAACGCTCCGGCTTCGGATCCTGGTGGGCCATGGCGTCTGCCACTTCGAGAATGCCCGCCACACCGGTCGCATTGTCCACAGCGCCGTTGTAGATATTGTCGCCGGTTTCGCCCTCATGCTTGCCCAAGTGATCCCAGTGGGCCATGTACAGCACGGCTTCGTCGGCACGGGTGCTGCCCGGCAGCACGCCCACCACGTTGCGCGACTGCTTCTGCGAGATCTGGCTCTTCAGGTCGATAGCGGCGGTGGCCTTCAGCGGTACCGCCTTGAAGCCACGCTTGCTGGCGTCCTTGTAGGCCTGTGCCAGGTCCAGCCCGGCGCCGGCAAACAACGCCTTGGCAGCGTCGGCGCTCAGCCAGCCCTGCACCGGCAGGCGCGGTTCGGCGTCATCCTTGGCCGGCAGGTCGTACTGCGGGCCGGCCCAGGAGTTCTTCACCACATCCCAGCCATAGGATGCACCGGCCGTGTCATGCACGATCAGCGCGGCGGCGGCACCCTTGCGTGCGGCTTCCTCGAACTTGTAGGTCCAGCGGCCGTAGTAGGTCATGCGCTTGCCGTCGAACAGCGCTTGGTCGTCGACATGGAAGCCGGGATCGTTGACGAACATGACCACCGTCTTGCCCTTCCAGTCCTGGCCGGCGTAGTCGTTCCACTTCTGCTCCGGCGCATCCACGCCATAGCCGACGAACACCAGGTCGCTGGCATCGATCTTCACTTCAGGCTGGCCGGTACGCGTGCCCACCACCATGTCCGTGCCGAACTTCAGTTCGGTGGTCTTGCCGCCCTGGGTGATCTTCAGCACGGTCGATTCGTCGGCCGTGGTCTCGGTCATCGGCACGTCCTGGAACCAGCTGTCACCGTTGCCCGGCTGCAGGCCGATGCGCTGCATCTGGTCGCGGATGTAGTTGACGGTCAGCTCTTCGCCATTGCTGCCCGGTGCGCGGCCCTCGAATTCGTCCGAGGCCAGCGTCTTGACCAGCTCGCTGAAGTCGGCCGCGTTGATGTCGGGCGCGAACGCATGGGCGGTCGGCGTGGCTGCAGCATCAGCGCTGGCGGCAGGTGCCGGAGGAGGGGTGTCTTCACCTTTGCAGGCGCTGAGCGCGGCCGCGGCGGCCAGGCACAGGAGGAGTTTGCGGGGCATCGTCGTTTCCTGGATACACGAAGGATGGCCACGCCGGGCGCGGCCGGTGATGGGGAGCGTTCCCCGTACTGCAGCGCCGGGGATCAGTCCGCCGGCGCGGTATCGGTGTCGAACGGAATCGGCTCGGCGCCGGTGACCGGCCCGACACGTGCGCTGCGGTGCACGTACAGCACCACCTCGCGTTCAAACAACAGTGGGCCTTCGACCACGGCGTTCGGGCCGATGATCACCCGCGGCTTGCGGCTGGCGGTGAGCGAGACGCTGAAGTTCGGCTTGCGCACGCGCAGACCGCCGCCGACCTGCGAGCCGATGCCGACGGTGATGTCACCGTTGACCGTCTCCACATCCTTGCGCACACGGCTGTTGACCAGGCCGATGCCACCGTTGACCGTTTCCACGCCGCCCTCGATCTGGCTGCCATGGTCGCTGAAGATGCTGCCGTTGACGGTGCTGACGTCACCGCCGGCGATGACCTCCCGGCCCAGGCGCACCCCGCCGTTGACGGTCTCGATGCTGCCGGTGCGGGCGCGGTCGGCCACGGTGACGCCGCCGTTGACGGTGTCGATGCTGCCGGTCTCCACGCCTTCACCGACGCGGATACCGCCATTGACGGTGTCCAGCTTGCCGTAGCGCTGGCCTGGATCGGCGCTGATGCTGCCGTTGACCTTGCTGATGTTGTCCTGCGCACCGAGCGGGCCGGCGGCCAGCAGGGCGCCCAACAGCAGCGTAATGGAGAGCGTTTTCATCGGGGACCTCGTTGTTGTGCGGCTGGCAGGCCGCGTGCGTTGATGTCACCATTCCCCGGCACCCCCTGCAACTGCCTGAAGTCACTGGAAAGCCCTTGCGCGACAACGCCTTCCCCTCACGCCGACATCACACCGCCGCTGCCCGCGCCGGGCGTTGCCTGTTGCTGGGGCTGGCCGTAGCGCTGGCCCTTCCCATGCCGGGCAGTGCACAGACCGCCTCCACCCGCGAGGCCGAGCGCAAGCTGCAGAAGCTGCGCAGCGAACTGAAGGGGGTGGCCCAGGAGCGCCGGCAGATCGAAGGGCAGCGCGGGCAGGCGTCACGCCAGCTGCGGGAGGCCGATGAAAAGGTCGCGCGCAGTGGCCGTGCGCTGGCCCAGACCGAATCGGCGCTGCGCGAGCAGAACCAGGCGCTGGCCGAGGCCGAGCAGCGTCGCACGACCCTGCAGGCCAACCTGGCCCAGCAGAACCGCGAACTGGCCGGGCTGCTGCGTGCGGCCTACCAGTTGGGCAACCACGCCCCGCTGAAGCTGCTGCTGTCGCAGGACACGGTGGCCGATGCCAACCGCGCCCTGGCCTACCATCGTTACCTGCAGCGCGAGCGCGCGCAGCGCATCGCCACGTTGACCGGTGACCTGAAGGAACTGGAGGCGCTGCAGGCGCAGATCGCCGAGCGCCGGCAGACGCTGCAGGGCACGCAGCGTGACCAGAAGCAGCAGGCGGCGACGCTGGCGTCCGACCGCCGCGATCGCGCGCAGACCGTGGCGTCGCTGGAAGAACGCTTCAAGGATCGCAGCGAGAAGGAACAGGCACTCGGCCAGGATGCCAAGGCACTGGAAACGCTGCTGGCCAACCTGCGCGCGGCTGCGGCCCGCGCCGAGGCCGAGCGCCGCGCCGCCGCGCGCAAGGCAGCCGCCGAAAAGGCTGCGGCGGAGAAGGCTGCACGACAGGCCAAGGCCGAAGGCCGTCCACCGCCGCCAACCAAGGTGCCGCCGGCCGTGGCGTCCGCCCCGGCGCCGAAGGTCGGCGGGCTGGGCTGGCCGTTGTCCGGCAACCTGCTGGCGCGTTATGGCGCCAAGCTGCCTGACGGGCGCACCAGCAGCGGTGTGTTGATCGGTGCACCGGCGGGCAGCACCGTCACCGCCGTGGCCGACGGCACGGTGGTGTTCTCCGACTGGATGACCGGCTACGGCATGATCCTGATCGTCGACCACGGCAACGGCTACATGAGCCTGTACGCGCACAATGACACCCTGCTGAAGGATGCCGGCGCTCGTGTCAGTCGCGGCGATGCGGTGGCCAAGGTCGGCAATTCCGGCGGCCAGGGCGTGACCGCCCTGTACTTCGAGCTGCGACGGGGTGGGCAACCGGTCAACCCGGACAGCTGGCTGCAGCGGCGCTGAATCCAGGACGCAGTGGGCAGCCTGGATTCAACGGGAATTTAGCTGCGCTTCGCGCATAATCGGGGCATGTGCCTTGGGCACGATGCCACCGTCGACAGGAGTGATCCATGCGCGCAGCCCGTACCGCCACCCTCTTGCTGGCCCTGATGCCAGCGCTGTCCTGGGCGCAGCAGACCGCGCCGGCCGCCTCCGATACCTCGGGCCAGGCAGCGAGCAACGAGGAGGCGGTGACCTCGAAGGTGCCGCTGGAAGACATCCGTCGTTTCGTCTCGGTCTACAACGCCGTCCGCGCGGCCTATGTCGATCCGGTCGATGACAACAAGCTGATGCAGTCGGCCGTGCGTGGCCTGCTGCTGGACCTGGATCCGCACAGCACCTACTTCAACAAGGAAGATGCCGAAGCCTTCGACGAACAGGCCAACGGCGCTTACGAGGGCATTGGCGTGGAGCTGCAGCAGCAGCCGGACAACGCCAGCATGAAGGTCATCTCGCCGATCGACGACACGCCGGCGGCCAAGGCCGGCATTCTCGCCGGCGACCTGATCATTGCCATCGACGGCAAGCCGATCAGCGCCATCGATGCCAGCGAACCGTTGCGTGGCCCGGCCGGCAGCAAGGTGGTGCTGACCATCGTGCGCGAGGGCAAGCCCAAGCCGTTCGATGTCAGCCTGACCCGTCAGACCATCCGCGTGACCAGCGTGAAGAGCCGCATGCTTGAACCAGGCTACGGCTACATCCGCCTGAGCACCTTCCAGGCCGATACCGGTTCGGATTTCCAGAAGCACGTGCAGCAGCTGCAGAAGCAGGCCGGTGGCCAGCTGAAGGGGCTGGTGCTCGACCTGCGCAGCAACCCCGGTGGCCTGCTGACCGCTGCGGTGCAGGTGGCCGATGACCTGCTGGACAAGGGCAACATCGTCAGCACGCGCGGCCGCATCAGCATCAGCGACGCACGGTTTGATGCGACCCCGGGCGACCTGCTGAAGGGCGCACCGGTGGTGGTGCTGGCCGACGCCGGTTCGGCCAGCGCGTCGGAAGTGCTGGCCGGTGCGCTGCGCGACAACAAGCGCGCACGCGTGGTTGGCAGCCGCACCTTCGGCAAGGGATCGGTGCAGACCGTGCTGCCGCTGGACAATGGCGATTCGGTGAAGCTGACCACGGCGCGCTATTACACGCCCAGTGGCAAGTCGATCCAGGCCACGGGCATCGTGCCCGATGTGGAACTGAAGCCTGCGCCGACGCCGGAAGACGAAGCGCTGCCGGCCAGCCTGAGCGATTACAGCGAAGCGACGCTGCCCGGCCACCTGCGCGGAGACGACGAAGGCACCGAGGGCTACCACGCCGGTGCGGTGCTGCCGGGAGACGCGCCCATCAACGATGCCCTGGCCGAACTGAAGAACCCGGGTTCGGTGGCTGCACGGCTGGCGGCGGAAGCAGTCAAGGCCGATGCGGAAAAGGCAGCGAAGGCAGCAAAGCCGGAAGCAAAGCCCGCCGAAACGCCGGCCAAGCCCTGAAGGTAACGCCGGGCTCTGCCCGGCGATGCGGTGGGCAAGGAGCCGGCCAGCAGCCGGCACTACCCGGTGCTCAGAACCCGTGGCGCTTGCGCAGCTTGCGCGCGATGGCCGCGCGGACGTACACGCCATACAGCAGACCGAACACGAAGCCGCCGATGTGCGCCCACCAGGCCACCATGCCGAAGCTCGGGCCGATGTGGGCAAACACCACCTGCAGTGCCGCCCACACGCCGATCAGCAGGTAGGCCGGAGCGCGGACGAATTCCAGGAACAGGCCCAGCGGGATGACCACGCCCAGGCGGGCGGCCGGGAACAGGGCGAGGTAGGCGCCGATCATGGCCGACACCGCGCCGCTGGCGCCGATGATGATCTGGTCCGGGCTGCCCATGGTGTAGATCGCCACCAGGTTTGACACCGCGCCGCCCACCAGGAACAGCAGCATCAGGCGCCAGGGGCCCAGCACCCGCTCGGCGGGCAGGCCGAAGATCAGCAGGAACACCAGGTTGCCCAGCAGGTGCGACCAGTCGGCGTGCAGGAACAGGGCGGTGAACAGGCGCAGCACGCTGCCGTCCTGCAGGGTCGCCCACCAGTCCAGCGGGTGGGTCAGCCCGGTGGACAGGGCGCCCCAGTCCAGCCAGAGGCTGTTGCGGGCGTCGCCCGGGCGCGAGATCGACCACAGGAAGGCCAGCCACAGTGCCGCAAACAGCACGGGTGTGGCCCAGCGCAGCGTGGCCTTCTTGCGGGAGGGGAGAGACACGAACATGGGCCCTAGCCTAGCGTGCCGGGGCTTTGCCGGGACGAGGCGCCTGTTCAGTTTTCGCAACGGGACGACGGCCGCTGCTGTTATTGTTTCATTAACGGCTCTGGGTAATACTCGCATACGGCGTCGTATGTCGGGAGGGGAATCCGGCGCGTTCTGGCGGACCTTTGCGGGTCCGGTAGGCGCAGGCGCACTTAGAGCACCATCACCGCTTACCGGAGAGACAACACGATGCAAACTGCTTCCACCATTGCCCGACTGACCTTGCTGGCCGTCGGCGTTGCCGGTGCGCTGGCCGCTGCCGATGCCAATGCCGCTGCCTTCCAGCTGAAGGAAAACAGCGCCAAGGGCCTGGGCCGCGCATTCGCCGGCTCCACCTCCGCCGAGGGTGATGCCTCGGTAGTGGCCACCAACCCGGCCTCGATGCGCCTGCTCGACGGCACCCAGTTCCAGGGTGACGTCAGCGCCATCAGCTTCGGCGCCAAGTTCCGCGGCGAAGGCCAGTACGGCAACGGCGCCCCGATCTCGGGCGGCAACGGCGGCGACGCCGGCATGATCGCGCCGGTCCCGGCGGCTTACTTCCACGTGCCGTTCGGTGAAAAGGACAACATGCACTTCGGTGCATCGCTGACCGTGCCGTTCGGCTTCAAGACCGAATACGACACTGATTGGGTCGGCCGCTACAACGGCGTCAAGACCGACCTGAAGGCGATCGACCTGGGCGTCGCGTTCTCCTATGACGTCAATCCGTACCTGTCGTTCGGTGTCGGCGTGTTCGCCGAGCGCCTGAACGTCGACCTGACCAGCGCCGTCGATGCCGGCACCGCCATCAACGCCAGCGCCCAGCAGCGCGCTTCGGCCGCCGTGCTGGCTGCCGGTGGCACCGCTGCCCAGGCCGCTGCCGCTGCCCGCCAGGCCGCCATCCAGGCCGCCCAGCTCGGCTTCTCGCCGGGTTCGGCCGATGGCTACCTGCGCATCAAGGGTGACGAAGTGTCCGTGGGTTACACCCTGGGCATGACCGTCAGCCCGGTGGAAGGCACCAACATCGCCTTCAGCTACCGCTCGGAAGTCGAACACAAGATCACCGACGGCAAGGCCGACTTCACCATGACCCCGGCGGCGGCCGCGTTCCTGGCCAGCGCTGCACCGGGCACCTTCATCGACAGCAACGGTCGCGCCACCATCACCCTGCCGGCCAGCGCCACGGTGAGCTTCAGCCACCGCGTGAATGACCAGTGGAAGATCATGGCCGACGTCACGCGCACCGCGTGGAGCAAGTTCGACCAGGTCACCGTCGACTATGACTCCAACCAGCCGGACAGCGTGCTGCCGTTCAACTACCGCGACACCACCTTCGCTTCGATCGGTACCGAGTACCGTCTGAACGACCAGCTGACCCTGCGTGGCGGTGTGGCGTATGACCAGACCCCGACCACCGACGCCCACCGCGACGTGCGCGTGCCGGACACCACCCGCAAGTGGCTGTCGCTGGGCCTGACCTACGCCGCTTCGGAGAAGATGGAGTACAGCGTGGGTTACACCCACCTGTTCACCAAGGATCCGAACATCACCTCGACTTCGGCCACCGGCAACACCGTGACCGGCAAGTACAAGGTGTCCGGCGACGTGCTGGCCGCTTCGATGCAGTACAAGTTCTGATCCAGGCCCTGGCCTGACGCAGCATGAGGAGGCCCCGCGCAAGCGGGGCTTTCTTTTTGTGGGAGCGCCATCCACGCATGGCGTGGATCTACCGGACGGGGCGAGGCCATCCACGCATGGCGTGGATCTACCGGACGGGGCGAGGCCATCCACGCATGGCGTGGATCTACCGTGGTGTGGTGGGCTCTGACCCCAGTGCGTACGCAGATCAACGACAATGGCGCCATGAACCTGACCGATCCGAACTTCCAGCTGGAGCTGGCTGCCAATATCGCCGTTGCCGGCTCGATCCTGCTGGCCGGTCGCAACAACGTACACACCTGGTGGCTGGGCATCGTCGGTTGCACCCTGTTTGCGGCGGTGTTCGAGCGCTCGCACCTGTACGCGGACATGGTGCTGCAGTTCTTCTTCATTGCCATCAGCGTGCTGGGCTGGTGGCAATGGCTGCGCGGCGACCATGGCGCGCCGCTGCCGATCACCTCGGTACGAGCGCGTGCCTGGGCGTGGTTGTTGCCGCTGGCGGTGGTGGCGACCTTCGCCTATGGCTGGATGCTGACCCGCCTGACCAACGCCTATGCGCCCTACATCGATTCGGGGGTGCTGGTGCTGAGCGTGATCGCGCAGATCCTGATGATGCGGCGCAAGCTGGAATCCTGGTGGGTGTGGCTGCTGGTCAACACCATCGCCGTGCCGCTGTACTACAGCCGCGGCCTGCATCTCACCTCGATCCTCTACATCGGCTTCTGGATCAATGCGCTGGTGGCGCTGCGCCACTGGCGGAGCTTGATGCGTGCCGAGGCCACGGCGGCCGATGCCACGGCCTGAGCGCGTCGAGCGTGGCCTGGTGGTGGGCAAGTTCTGCCCGCTGCACTGCGGCCATGAACGCCTGATCGACTTCGCCGCCACGCGTTGCCAGCAGCTGCTGGTGATCGGCTGGTCGCAGCCGGGCTTTGCCGGCTACGGCGCCGCACGCCGCGAACGCTGGCTGCGTACGCGCTTTCCGCAGGCGACGGTGGCGGTGCTTGATGATGCACGCCTGGCCGCACTCTGCGAACAGCAGGGCCTGCCACCGCACGCGTTGCCACGCGACACCGACAGCGAACACGCGCAGCGTGATTTCACTGCCTGGCTGTGCATCCGCCTGTTCGGTGGGCCGGTGCAGGCGGTTTTCACCGGCGAAGACTACGGCGATGGTTTCGCCGCGGCGCTGGCTGCGCACTTCAATGCACCGGTACAGCACCAGCGGCTGGAGCGCAGCCTGGATGCCGGCCAGGCCAGTGGTACCCAGCTGCGCGCGGACCCGCATGCGCATCGCCGCAGCCTTTCGCCGCAGGTGTATGCGGCCTATGTGCAACGCGTGGCGTTCATCGGTGGCGAGTCCACCGGCAAGACGACACTGGCACGCGGGCTGGCCGAGCGCATGGGCACGCAGTGGGTGCCTGAGTACGGACGCGCGTTGTGGGAAGCGCAGGGCGGTGAGCTGCAGGCGCACGACCTGCTGCGCATTGCAGAAGAACAGCCCCGGCGCGAGGATGCCGCCGCGCTGACCGCGCAGCGCTGGCTGTTCTGCGATACCACGCCGCTGGTGACACTGGGTTACAGCAACTGGATGTTCGGTACCGCGCCCGACGCGCTGCTGCAGGCGGCAACGCGGCCGTATGACCTGCTGTTCCTGTGTGCACCGGACATTGCGTTCGACCAGGATGGCACGCGGGTGGGCGAGGCATTCCGTGCACGGCAGCACGCGTGGTACCTGGAGCAACTGCAGGCGCGGGGGCTGCCGTACGTGCTGCTGGAAGGTGATCTGGAAACGCGCATCGCGCGGGTGCAGGCCGAGCTGGCCAAACGCGCGGACAACCGGTTCAGCGTGGTCGCGTGATGGCACAAAAAACCCCGCTTTCGCGGGGTTTTTTGTGCATCCATGACACCCGTGGAAGGGGAGGGGTGTCTTTAGTCGCCCAGGGTCAGCAGCGAGGCGTTGCCACCGGCGGCAGTGGTGTTCACCGTCACCGTCTTTTCCGTGGCGAAGCGCAGCAGGTAGTGCGGGCCACCGGCTTTCGGGCCGGTGCCGGACAGGCCCTGGCCGCCGAACGGCTGCACGCCCACCACCGCACCGATCTGGTTGCGGTTGACGTAGACGTTGCCGACGTGGACGCCATTGGCGATGCGGTCGACGGTCTCGTCGATGCGCGAATGCACGCCCAGGGTCAGGCCGTAGCCGGTGGCGTTGATCTGGTCGATCACCGCACCCAGCTGGTCGCCCTTCCAGCGGATCACGTGCAGCACCGGGCCGAACACTTCCTTCTGCAGCTGGGCCAGGTCCTTCAGTTCATACGCACGCGGTGCGAAGAAGGTGCCGTTGGCCGCTTCAGCCGACAGCTCGGCGGCAGCGATCAGGCGCGCTTCGCGGTCCATGCGCTCGGCGTGGTCCTGCAGGATCTGCAGGGCATCGGCGTCGATCACCGGGCCGACGTCGGTGGACAGCAGGCCGGGGTTGCCGACCTTCAGTTCCTTCATCGCACCGGCCAGCATGGTCATCACCTTGTCGGCGATGTCGTCCTGCACGAACAGGACGCGCGCGGCCGAGCAGCGCTGGCCGGCGGAGGTGAAGGCCGAACCGATCGCGTCCTTGACCAGCTGTTCCGGCAGCGCCGAGGAGTCGGCAATGAAGGCGTTCTGGCCGCCGGTCTCGGCGATCAGCACACCGATGGCGGCATCACGCGCGGCCATCGCGCGGTTGATCGCGCGGGCGGTGTCGGTGGAGCCGGTGAAGGCCACGCCGGCCACGCGCGCATCGGCGGTCAGCGCGGCGCCGACGGTCGCGCCGTCGCCCGGCAGGAACTGCACCACCTCGGCCGGCACGCCGGCGTCGTGCAGCAGCTTCACCGCGTAGTAGCCGATCAGGTTGGTCTGCTCGGCCGGCTTGGCGATGACGCTGTTGCCGGCGGCCAGGGCAGCGGCCACCTGGCCCAGGAAGATCGCCAGCGGGAAGTTCCACGGGCTGATGCAGACGAACACGCCGCGGCCGTGCAGCTGCAGTTCGTTGGATTCACCGGTCGGGCTCGGCAGCTTCTCGGCGTGGCTGAACTGCTCGCGCGCCTGCTTGGCGTAGTAGCGCAGGAAATCCACCGCTTCGCGCACTTCGGCGATGCTGTCGGGCAGGCTCTTGCCGGCTTCCTTCACGCACAGCGCCATGAACTCCGGCATGCGCGCTTCCAGCTGGTCGGCGGCGTGCTCGAGGATGGCGGCGCGGCTGGCGGCCGGGGTGCGGTTCCAGGCCGGCTGTGCGGCCACGGCGTTGGCCAGGGCCTTCTGCACGGTGGCGGCATCGGCGGCCAGCCACTGGCCGACCACTTCGCGGGTGTCGGCCGGGTTGGTCACCGGCAGCGCGGCGCCGGCCGGGTTGGTACCCGGCACCAGCGGGGCGGCCTGCCATGCGCTCTTGCCAGACGCGGGCACTGCAGCGTTGATCTGCTCGGCCAGGGCGCGCAGTTCGTTGTCGTTGGCGAGGTTGGCGCCCATGGAGTTCTTCCTGTCGTGGTTCTGGCTGCGCAGCAGGTCAACCGGCAGCGGGATCTTCGGGTGGGGGATCGAGGCGAACGAGGCGACCATCTCGACCGGATCGCGGATCAGGTCGGCGATCGGCACGCGTTCGTCGGTGATGCGGTTGACGAAGCTGGAATTGGCGCCGTTTTCCAGCAGGCGGCGCACCAGGTACGGCAGCAGGTCTTCATGCGAACCGACCGGCGCGTACACGCGGCACGGCAGGCCCAGGCGGTCGGCCGGCACCACTTCGGCGTACAGGTCGTCGCCCATGCCGTGCAGCTTCTGGTGCTCGTACACGCCGCCGTTGGCGATGCTGCGCACCGCGGCGATGGTGTGCGCGTTGTGCGTGGCGAACATCGGGTAGATCGCGTCGGCATGGGTGAACAGACGCTTGGCGCAGGCCAGGTAGGAGACGTCGGTGTTCTGCTTGCGGGTGAACACCGGGTAGCCCGGGTAGCCTTCGATCTGCGCACGCTTGATCTCGGCATCCCAGTAGGCGCCCTTGACCAGGCGCACCTGCAGGCGGCGACCGGCGCGGCGCGCCATGTCGGCCAGGTGGTCGATGGTGTACGGGGTACGCTTCTGGTACGCCTGCACGACCACGCCGAAGCCATCCCAGCCGGCCAGCGAAGCATCGGAGAACACCTGCTCGATGATGTCCAGCGACAGTTCCAGGCGGTCGGATTCCTCGGCGTCGACCGTGCAGCCGATGCCGTAGCTCTTGGCCAGCTGCGCCAGTTCCAGCACGCCCGGCACCAGGTCCTTCAGCACGCGCTCGCGCTTGGCATGTTCGTAGCGCGGGTACAGCGCCGACAGCTTGATGGAAATGCCCGGTGCATTGTTGACGTCGCCGTCGGGACGGCCGCCGCGTGCCTTGTGGTCACCGCCGATGGCGTGGATCGCACGACGGTAGTCTTCCAGGTAGCGCAGCGCGTCCTTCATGGTCAGCGCGCCTTCGCCCAGCATGTCGAAGGAGTAGCGGTAGCTGGCGTTGTCGCCCTTGTGCGAGCGCGCCAGCGCTTCGCTGATGGTGCGGCCCATCACGAACTGGTGGCCCATGATCTTCATCGCCTGGCGCACGGCCAGGCGCACCACCGGCTCACCGACGCGGCCGACCAGGCGCTTGAACGCGCTGGGGGCATCGGCGCGGGTGGCGTCGTTCATCTGCACCAGCTTGCCGGTCAGCATCAGGCCCCAGGTGGAGGCGTTGACCAGCACCGAATCACTGCCGCCCAGGTGCTTTTCCCAGTCGGCATCGGCCAGCTTGTCGCGGATCAGCTTGTCGGCCGTGTCCTGGTCCGGAATACGCAGCAGGGCCTCGGCCACACACATCAGCAGCACGCCTTCCTCACTGCCCAGATCGTACTGGCGCATGAAGGCTTCAATCGCGCCTTGGTCCTTGGCGCGTACGCGCACGCGGCCGACCAGATCGGCCGCCAGTGCCTGCACCCGGGCCTGTTCCTCGGCGGGCAGGCGCGCCTGCGCCAGCAGCTCACGCACGTGGCTGGCCTCGTCCTTCAACCAGGCATCGGTGATGGCCTGGCGGAACGGGTTGGGGGACGCCGGCAGTTCCGGCGACAGCAGCGCGCCCGGACGCGCGGCGTCGTGGGCGGCAGGGGAGGAGGAGGGTGCGTTCATGCCGATCCGGCCAGTGGAAAACTTGGCGATTTTAATCATTTTTGCGCACTTCGGAAGTGCCCCGCAGACACCTTTGTATAGGGCTGATAGCCCCTAGCGGTGGTGGATTCAGCGTGTTCAGCCAGTGCCGGCGTATTTGTGCCGAATTCGTCATTCGCGCCGCCGGGCTCATGCTGTATTGCAACATGGCAAAAACTGTGAATGGACCCTTGCTACCGGTGAGAGGGCAGGGCTACCATCGAGACGTTTCCCGCGGCAGGAACGCGGTTGCGACATGATCGAGGTGCTTCCAGCTCCGGATGGGTCAGGTACGCAGCTGCGGCTGCGTCCCCCACGGGCGCTCGATGCCCGGCAGTTCGTCCTGTTGTTCACCGTGTTGTCGGGTGCGATGTGGCTGGTCTCCGCCCTCGGGTGGGTGGCTGGCAATGCATTCGCCCCCCTGTTCGCGCTGCTGTACAGCCTGTTGCTGGCAGCCGCTCTTCGCGCTTTGTGGCGCAGCGGTGAACGGCAGGAGGAGATCCGGGTCGTGCCGGCGTACGTGGAGGTCATCCCCGTACCCGGTGGATCGCCGGTGTTCCGGGCCCACCCGCATTGGGTGCGCCTGCTCACCGACGACGAGAGGGTCCGGCTGGCATCCAGCGGCCGGCAGGTGGAGGTGGGGAGTTTCCTCGCGCCGGCCGAACGCCAGACGCTCGCTGAAATGCTTGAAGGCTTGCTCGCCGCCAGCGATGGCGGCAACCGACGACGCTAAGGGTCTAGGCAATGAAGCAAAGCAGCAGGTGGGGCACGAAGTGCGTTGCAGCGGTCGCCAGCCTGGTGGCCGGGGGACTGGTTCCGGCAGGGGCATGGGCGCAGGCCGCCGATCCCAAGCCGTGGCAGCTGAACATGGGCAAGGGGGTCACCCAGACCTCGCGCCTGGCCTGGGAGTCGAACAACCTGTCGTTGATCATCTGCACGGTGATCGGCGTCATCGTGTTCGGGGCGATGGCCTACGCCATCTTCAAGTTCCGCAAATCCAAGGGCGCCGTCGCGGCCACTTTCAGCCACAACACCAAGGCCGAAGTGATCTGGACGGTGATCCCGGTAATCATCCTGGTCGTGATGGCATGGCCGGCCACGGCCAACCTGATCAAGATGTACGACACCCGCGATGCCGAGATGACGGTGAAGATCACCGGCTACCAGTGGATGTGGAAGTACGAGTACCTCGGCGAGAACGTCACCTTCACCAGCCGCCTGGACCGTGAATCGGACCGCGTGCGGCAGAGCGGCGTGGTGCCCACTCGTGAGAGCCACCCGCATTACCTGCTGGACGTGGACAACCGCCTGGTGCTGCCGGTGGACACCAAGGTGCGCTTCGTCATCACCTCCGATGATGTGATCCACGCGTGGTGGGTGCCGGCGCTGGGCTGGAAGCAGGACGCCATCCCCGGTTTCATCAACGAAGCCTGGACCAGCATCGAGCAGCCCGGCGTGTACCGCGGGCAGTGCGCCGAACTATGCGGCAAGGACCATGGGTTCATGCCGATCGTGGTCGAAGCGGTGTCCAAGGAAGACTTCAAGCGGTGGCTGGCCCAGCGCAAGCCGGCACCGCCGGCCGCACCTGCAGCGCCGGCTGAACCGGCTGAACCGGCTGAACCGGCCACGCCGGCAGGCGACACCCCGGCCGCGCCGGTGGCCCCTGCGGCGGCCGAAGCTGCTCCCCCTGCCACCGCAGCCAGCGGCGCGTGATGTAAAGCCCGCGGCCGTTCGCGGCCGTGGCGACAACCGATTCTGAGAGGTGTTTTGCGATGGCGCACTCGGCAGTTGGGCACGACGATCACCACCACCACCAGAGCTTCTTCGAGCGTTGGTTCTTCTCGACCAACCACAAGGACATCGGCACCCTGTACCTGGGTTTCAGCTTCATCATGTTCATCATCGGTGCGGCGATGAGCGTGGTGATCCGGGCCGAGCTGGCACAGCCGGGCCTGCAGTTCGTCAAACCCGAATTCTTCAACCAGATGACCACCGTGCATGCACTGGTGATGATCTTCGGTGGCGTGATGCCGGCCTTCGTCGGCCTGGCCAACTGGATGATCCCGCTGCAGATCGGCGCGCCGGACATGGCCCTGCCGCGCATGAACAACTGGTCGTTCTGGCTGCTGCCGGTGGCCTTCAGCCTGCTGCTGCTGACCCTGTTCCTGCCAGGCGGCGCACCGGCCGGTGGCTGGACGCTGTATCCGCCGCTGTCGCTGCAGGGTGGCTACAACGTGGCCTTCAGCGTGTTCGCCATCCACGTGGCCGGCATCAGCTCGATCATGGGCGCGATCAACATCATCGCCACCGTGCTCAACATGCGTGCGCCGGGCATCGACCTGCTGAAGATGCCGATCTTCTGCTGGGCCTGGCTGATCACTGCCTTCCTGCTGATTGCGGTGATGCCTGTGCTGGCCGGCGCGGTGACCATGCTGCTGACCGACAAGTTCTTCGGCACCAGCTTCTTCAATGCCGCCGGTGGCGGTGACCCGGTGATGTACCAGCACATCTTCTGGTTCTTCGGGCATCCGGAGGTCTACATCATGATCCTGCCCGCCTTCGGCGTGGTCAGCGAGATCATCCCGACCTTCAGCCGCAAGCCGCTGTTCGGGTACCAGGCGATGGTGTACGCCACCGCAGCCATCGCCTTCCTGTCGTTCATCGTCTGGGCCCACCACATGTTCACCGTGGGCATGCCGCTGGGCGGCGAGATCTACTTCATGTTCGCCACCATGCTGATCTCGATCCCGACCGGCGTGAAGGTGTTCAACTGGGTCAGCACCATGTGGCGCGGCTCGCTCACCTTCGAGGCGCCGATGCTGTGGTCGGTGGCCTTCGTCATCCTGTTTACCATCGGTGGTTTCTCCGGCCTGATGCTGGCCATCGTGGCGGCCGACTTCCAGTACCACGACACCTACTTCGTGGTGGCCCATTTCCACTATGTGCTGGTGACCGGTGCGGTGTTCGCGCTGATCGCGGCGGTGTACTACTGGTGGCCGAAGTGGACCGGGCGCATGTACAGCGAGAAGTGGGCCAAGGTGCACTTCTGGTGGTCCATCGTGTTCGTGAACCTGCTGTTCTTCCCGCAGCACTTCCTCGGCCTGGCCGGCATGCCGAGGCGCATCCCCGATTACAGCGTGGCCTTCGCCGACTGGAACCTGATCAGCTCGATCGGTGCGTTCGGCATGTTCGCCACGCCCTTCATGATGGCCGCGATCCTGCTGTCCTCGCTGCGCAACGGTGAGAAGGCCGAAGCCCGCAGCTGGGAAGGCGCGCGTGGCCTGGAATGGACGCTGCCGTCGCCGGCACCGGCACATACGTTCACCACGCCGCCGACCATCCGCCCGGGGGATCTGGCCCATGACGACATCACCCATTGAGGCGGGCCATGCATAACGAGAGCCCGCTTGCCCCATGTAGAGCCGAGCCATGCTCGGCTGACGCCATGGGTAGAGTCGACCGTTGGTCGACTGGCGAAGCGCAGCCGACCAACGGTCGGCTCTACCAGGAGCAGCGCCAGCGCGCAAAGCGCACCGCCATGTGGGTCGGCGCCATCGCCGTACTGGTCTACGTCGGCTTCATCCTCAGCGGGGTGATCGGCCGATGAGCGAAGCGCCGGCCACCGCTCCGTCACGCAGTGCCGGGCTGCCGCGCCTGATCGGCGTGGCGGTGGCGGTGTTCCTGCTGACGTTCTCGCTGGTGCCGCTGTACCGCATCGCCTGCGAAAAGGTCTTCGGTGTGCGCCTGGAGCGCGGCCCCGGCAGCGAGGCCAGTACCGGCGCCGCGGCTGGCAAGCGTACGGTGCGCGTGGAGTTCGATGGCGGCGTCAATTCGCGGCTGCCGTGGTCCTTCCACCCCGAACAGCTGACCATGGACGTCGTGCCCGGCGAGCTCAACGAGGCCTTGTACTTCGCACGCAACGACAGCACCAACGCCGTGGTCGGCAGCGCCGTGCCTTCGGTGGCGCCCGCGCGTGCATCGGGTTTCTTCAGCAAGACCGAATGCTTCTGTTTCACCGCGCAGACGCTGCAGGCCGGCGAAAAGCGCGACATGCCGGTGCGCTTCATCGTCGATCCCGACCTGCCGCCGGAGATCAAGACGATCACCCTGTCCTACACCTTCTACCGCAACGATGCGCTGTCCGATCGGCTGGCACCTGCCGCCACGTCGGAAGGCGCGCACGCCGCTCCCTGACCCGGATACCGACATGGCCCAGACACCGACCGACGCCAACGTGTACTTCGTCCCGGCCCAGAGCCGGTGGCCGTTCGTGGGGTCCATCGCGATGATGGTGACCATGGTCGGCGTGGCCAGCTGGCTCAACGATGCAGGCTGGGGGCGCTGGACCTTCTACATCGGCATCGCGATGCTGGTGCTGACCCTGTTCTGGTGGTTCAGCGACGTGGTACGCGAATCGCAGGCCGGCCACTACAACCGCCAGGTCGACGGCTCGTTCCGGATGGGCATGGTGTGGTTCATCTTCTCCGAAGTGATGTTCTTCGGTGCCTTCTTCGGCGCGCTGTTCTATACCCGCAACCTCGGCCTGTCCTGGCTCAGCGGCGAAGGCCGCGGGGTGATGACCAATGAACTGTTGTGGCAGGGCTATTCGGCGGGCTGGCCGACCAACGGGCCGGCGGCCATCGGCGGTGCGTTCCAGACCATCCCGGCCTGGGGCCTGCCGCTGATCAATACGCTGATCCTGTTGACCTCCGGCGTGACCCTGACCATCGCCCACCATGCGTTGAAGGCCGGCAAGCGCCGCCAGCTGCTGGTCTGGCTGGGCGTGACCGTGCTGCTCGGCCTGGGCTTCCTCACCCTGCAGGCGGAGGAATACATCCACGCCTACAAGGAGCTGAACCTGACCCTGGGTTCGGGCATTTACGGTTCGACGTTCTTCATGCTGACCGGCTTCCACGGCGCGCACGTGCTGCTGGGCACGATCATGCTGATCGTGATGTGGCTGCGCTCGGCCAAGGGCCACTTCACCCGCGACAACCATTTCGCCTTTGAAGCCGCCGCGTGGTACTGGCACTTCGTCGACGTGGTGTGGCTGATGCTCTTCATGTTCGTCTACGTGCTTTGACGCTGCCGGCGACGGCGTCAGCCGCCGATGCCGTGCGGTTTTATCCAGCCCATGTAGATGCTCACGATCACCAGTACGATCAGGGCCACCGACACCGCGATGCGGCGCGTCAGTGCGTTGACCGTGCGCTTGGTCTGGCCGCGGTCGACCAGCAGGTAATACAGGCCGGCGCCCAGATTCCAGACGATGACGATCAGAAACGCGATTACCAGCAGGGTCTTCAGCGAATCACTCATGCGCGGCTCGAGGACGGGGTGGATGCGCCTATCTGACCGCGTTTGCGCGGACTTGTCATGATGCGCCAGCACACACGCGTGGTCGGCTGGCTGATGGCGGTGCTGGCGATGGCAGCGTTTACCGCCCTGGGGTTCTGGCAGTTGCAGCGCATGCACGCCAAGCAGGCGATGCTCGACGCGCAGGGGCCGGCGTTGGCGCAGGCCCTGCCGCTGGCGCAGGCGCTGGCGGCACCTGGAGCGCTGCATGGGGTGGCCGACCATGGCCGCTTCCTGCCCGGCGTGGTGTTGCTGGACAACCAGACCCGGCAGGGCCGCGCCGGGGTGAAGATCTATCGCCCCTTCCAGAGTGATGCCGGCAGCGTGCTGCTGGTGGACCTCGGCTGGCGCGCGCTGCCGCCGGATCGCACGTTGCCGGAGATCCCCGCGCCACCGTCTCCTGTGGCGGTACGTGGCCTGCTGGCGCCGCCGCCTGCCGCAGGCCTGGCGCTGGGGCAGGCGTTTTCCAGCACCGGCCAGTCCGGGCGCTGGCTGGCCAGCCGCCTGCCGGCCGAGGGCCTGGCACGCGCGCTGGGCCTGCCGACGCTGCCCGACCGCGTGCTGCGCCTGGACCCCGCCCTGCCGTTCGGCGACGAGCGTGACCTGGACCTGCTGCCCAACACGCTGCCACCGCAGCGCCACCTGGGCTACGCCGTGCAGTGGTTCGGCCTGGCGCTGACCGTGCTGGTGGTGGCGCTGGTGCTGGAATGGCGTCGGCGGCGCGCCCATGCCCGGTAGTGCCGGGCGCTGGCCGGCATTCCCCAGTTTCCTGGAGGCCGGCCAGCGGCCGGCACTACCGGCATCCCTTACCCAACCATGAGAAAATGCTCCCATGAACACTGCTACGTCCCCGCAGGCGCGCGGTTCCGGCCGCCGGACCCTGGTGCTGCTGTTCGCCGTGTTCTTCGGGGCGATGGCGCTGGCCGCCGTGCTGCGCTTCACCGGCTGGCAGCCCACCGGGCACCGCAATGCGGGGCAGTTGCTGCAGCCGCCGGTCGATCTGCGCCAGCAGGCGCCCACCCTGGCGAACGGCCAGGCCTACCCGTGGAACCCCGAGGCGCGGACCTGGCGACTGCTCGTGGCCCCGGCCGGTGTCTGCGACGCATCGTGCGTCACTTTGTCGCAGGGACTGGGCAAGGTGTGGCAGCTGTTCGGCCATAACGCGGATAATGTCGAGATTCTGTGGCTGGGTACGCCACCGGCGTCGATCGCCTCGCTGCCCGCGCTGCGGCCGCTGGCCCCGTCGCCAGCCCTGCGCGCGGCTCTGCCGGGCGTCGATGATCCGGCGGGACTGCCGGTCTACGTGATCGATCCGAACGGCTTCGTGATCATGCGCCATGCCCCCGGTTCCGACCTGGGGGGCCTGCGCAAGGACATGGCCACGTTGCTGAAACTGAAGTGAGTCCTGTTTGATGAGCCTTTCCGCGCGTCCGGCGCTGCATCGCAACTTCCACCGCCTGGCGTGGTTCGCCATGATCATGACCGCCAGTACGATCATGTTCGGCGCCTTCGTCCGCCTGTCCGATGCCGGCCTGAGCTGCCCGGACTGGCCGACCTGCTATGGCCAGGCGACCTGGCCGCAGCACGTGGAAGAGACCATCGGCCACCCGGCCGCCGAGATCCGTCCGCTGGAAACCCACAAGGCCTGGCGCGAACAGGTGCATCGCTTCCTGGCGGGCGCGCTGGGCATCGAGATCCTCACCCTGGCCCTGCTGGCCACGCGCAGGCGACGCTTCGGAAGCACGGCGGTGGTGACCGCCTGCGTCCTGGTGGCCGCCGGCATACCGCTGTACATGATGGGCTGGCATGGCACGGCCAGTGCCCTGGCCCTCATCGGCGAGGCGATCCTGCTGATTGCCGCACTGCGCTGGAGCAACATCGATCTGGCACGCGCGGCGTTGCTGACCCTGGCGGTGGTGATCTTCCAGGCACTGCTGGGCATGTGGACGGTGACGCTGCTGCTCAAGCCCATCGTGGTGATGGGCCATCTGCTGGGCGGCATGCTGATGTTCGCGCTGCTGGTGTGGATGGCCTGGCGTGCGACCCACCTGCCGATCACGCTGGCCGAAGCGCCCAAGCTGAAATGGCTGCTGCGCATCGGCGTGGCCGTGCTGGTCACCCAGATTGCCCTGGGCGGCTGGGTCAGCGCCAACTACGCCGCGCTGGCCTGTGGCGGCGGCAGTGCTTCGCTGGACAACTTCCCGCGCTGCGCCAACCAGTGGTGGCCGCAGCACAACTTCGCCGAGGGCTTCACCCTGTGGCGCGGCATCGGGGTGGATTACGAAGGGGGCGTGCTGGACGGCGCATCGCGCATCGCCATCCAGATGGCGCACCGCCTGTTCGCCATCGTGGTGGCGGCCTACCTGCTGTGGCTGGGCCTGCGCCTGTTCCGGCTGCCCAGCATGCGTGGCTGGGCCAGCGCGCTGCTGGCGCTGCTGGTGCTGCAGGTCACCCTGGGCATCCTGAACGTGAAGCTGGCCCTGCCGCTGGAAGTGGCCGTGGCCCACAACGGCGTGGCCGTTGCCCTGTTGTTCGTACTGGTCAGCCTGCTGGCCCGCCTGCGTGCCCCGGACTGATCCCATGTTTTCCAACTACCGCCAGTACTGGGACCTGACCAAGCCCAAGGTCGTGGCCCTGATCGTTTTCACCGCCCTGGTCGGCATGGTCCTGGCCATTCCGGGCGTGCCCAGCTGGGAGCAGGTGCGTGCCGGTGCCCTCGGCTTCCTCGGCATCTGGCTGGCCGCTTCGGCTGCCGCTGCCATCAACCAGTTGCTGGATGCGCACATCGACGCGCAGATGGCGCGTACCTCGTGGCGCCCGCTGGTGGTGGGCAAGGTGAAGCCGTGGCAGGTGCTGGTGTTTGCCGGCGTGCTGATCGTGCTGTCGATGGCGATCCTGCTGCTGTGGGTGAACTGGATCACTGCGGTGCTGACCTTCGCCTCGCTGATCGGCTATGCGGTGATCTACACCGTGTACCTGAAGCGCGCGACCTCGCAGAACATCGTCATCGGTGGCCTGGCCGGCGCGATGCCGCCGATGCTGGGCTGGGCGGCGATCACCGGCATGCAGGGCCCGTCGGACTGGGCGTATTCGTCGCTGCTGGTGCTGATCATCTTCATCTGGACCCCGCCGCACTTCTGGGCGCTGGCGATCTTCCGCCGCGAGGACTACGCCAAGGCGAAGATCCCGATGCTGCCGGTGACCCATGGCGTGGTGCACACGCGCAAGCAGATCATGGTGTATTCGGTGGTGCTGGCGCTGGTGTGCGTGGTGCCCTACCTGGTGGGCATGAGCGGGCCGTTCTACCTGGGCGGCGCAATCGTGCTGAACGCCGTTTTCCTGTGGTACGCCTGGCGCATGCTGAACCCGCCGGATGAACTGTTCTCGATGAAGATGTTCCACTACTCCATCGTGTACCTGATGGCGCTGTTCGCGTTCCTGCTGGTGGACCACTGGATCCTGCCCTGGATGTAAGGCGTCGGGGTCGGATCCCCGAAGGGGCTCTGACCCCCATCCGCCCGCGAGGGCATCCCCGCATGACGCGAATCGCCTTGAACGGCGGTTGAGGTGTCGCCATTGCTGTTCCTGACCCCAAGGATAGGAAGGAGCAGGGATGCATTCGATCTTTCGCTGGACCACCGCGCTGATCATGGCGCTGGGCATGACCCTCACGGCGCATGCCGACGACACCGCTGCGCAGATCCGCCAGCACGCGGCTGACCATCGCATGCTGGTGCTGGGCGAGTTCCACGGCACCCGCGAGACGCCGCTGCTGGTGCGCCAGCTGGTGGACGACTACAGCCGGGATGGCACGCCGCTGATTCTGGCGCTGGAACTGCCGCGTGCTGAAAACCCCACGCTGCGCGACTATCTGGATTCCGATGGCGGAGCGGTGGCACGCAGGCACCTGCAGGACCGCGCCTACTGGACCGTGCGGGACGATCAGCACGATGGCCGCCGCAGCCGCGACATGCTCGCGATGATCGAAGCCCTGCGCGCGCTGAAGGCGCAGGGGCGTGACATCACGATTGTCGGCTATGACGTCAACCACAATGACGGCGGCAATCAGGCCCGCGACGACCGCGTGGCGGCCGAGCTGCGCCGGCTGTACCGGCGCCTGCCCGAGGGCGCACGCATGGTCGTGCTGACGGGTAACGTGCACGCCATGCTGCAGCGGCCGGAGGGCATGCCACCGGAGATGCAGATGCGGCCGATGGCGTCGGGGCTGCGTGATCTGGATATCTACAGCGTGCGATTGGAAGCGTTGCGTGGCGAAGCATGGGGATGCGCGGGCTCCTGCAGGGCATGGTCAATTCCCGAACAGGTGGCGCGCGGCCCACGGGTCGACACCCATGCCAAACGGCAATACGACCTGTGGGTGTGGATGCCGGAGCTGAGCGTCGGCACGTTGGAAGGGCAGTAGATCCACGCCATGCTTGGATGGCGTTCCCGCCGAACCCGGTGTGTTCAACGTCGGGTTCTACTCGCTGGGGGCGACACTGCGCCAGGCAATCAAGCTGCCACGCTGTAGGGATTTGCCGTGCAGCCGACTTGCCGCGAGCGATGGGTCACATATTCGCACTGGCCCGCCCGGTGGGGCGATCCAAAGCGCATACAGAGGACTGGCGAGATGACTCGCATTTCTGTGGAGCAAGGTGGTCGCGATGCCTTTCCTTCTGCTGTGCGGTGCCTTCGTGGTGATCGCGGTGAATGCACAAGCATCTGCACGTAAGGAAGACCCCGACTCGGTCGGGCAGTGGCTGCAGCAGCGCGGCATGCAGGTCGCTACGCAGGGCGGCAGGCCGCCAGCGGGCAGTTTCCGCGTCGTGCGATTGGCAGACCTGGATGCCCCCGACGAAGTGAAGCAGCAGCTTCGCGCTGATATCGAGCGATCCAAGGGTGTCGTGCAGGTTGCGGAAGGGAGCATCCCAACCCAGGACGAAATGCTGGCAGCGTTGCCGCGCCGTCATCGTTCGGCGCCGGAACTGCGCCAGCGCCTGCCGCAGCCCCCCAGCAGGCTGGAAGGCAGCCTCTTGGGCCCCGCCCAGCTGATCGGTATGGAGCCCAGCGGCGCGTTGGATGGTGGAAAGTCCTCGGGCCTGAGCCGCTATTACCGGCTACAAGGCGTCGGCACCGTGGAGTTCAGTGAGAACAACTTCGTCGCCGCAGGCACGCAGATCGAGGTCATCGCGGAAGCGCAGAACACCTTGGTGAACGGCAAGCCCGCTCACCTGGGGCGGGCGGTGGACAGTGCCGGCCGTACCCGCGTGGAGCTTGCCTGGACGGGAGTCAGCAAGACCTACAGTCTGATTGCCACGGGGGAGCCGGGAAGCGACGTGGAGCGTAATGCCCGGACGTTGCACGACATCGCAGCGGCCATAAAGGATTAGCGGCGGCGATCAGCCGAGCATGGGCTCGGCTCTACAGTAGATCCACGCCATGCGTGGATGGGCGTTCCCTGCAACAACCCGCGCGCCCACTCAGGGCGCGCGTTTCGCATACCGCTGCGCGATCACACCGCAGACGATGAGCTGGATCTGGTGGTAGATCATCACCGGCAGCACGATGGCGCCCAGGCTGCCCCCGGCGAACAACACCTTGGCGATCGGCACGCCCGTGGCCAGGCTCTTCTTCGAGCCGCAGAACACGATGGCGATCTCGTCTTCGCGGTTGAAGTGCAGGCGGCGGGCGAGGAAGGTGATGAGTGGCATGGCAATACCCAGCAGCACAGCGGCCACCACGGCCACAGCGAACAGGGACAGCAGCGGTGTCTTGCTCCACAGCCCTTCGGTCACGGCTTCACCGAACGCCGAATACACCACCAGCAGGATGGTGGCCTGGTCGGTGTAGCGCAGCAGCGCACGCTGCCTTTCGACCCAGCCGGCAATCCACGGCCGCAGCAGGTGGCCGGCAACGAACGGCACCAGCAGCTGCAGCATGATGCCGCCGATGGCATGCAGCGGGTCGTGCACGCCGCCGGAGGTGCCGGCCAGCGCGGTCAGCAGCAGAGGGGTGAGGAACACGCCGAGGATGCTCGACAGCGAGGCACTGCACACCGCGGCTGGCACATTGCCACGCGCCATCGACGTGAAGGCGATGGACGACTGCACGGTGGAGGGCAGGGTGCACAGGAACAGCACGCCCAGGTACAGCTCCGGCGTCAGCAGCCAGCCCGACAGCGGCTTGAACAGCAGGCCGAGCAGCGGGAACAGGATGAAGGTGCAGGCAAGGATGGTCAGGTGCAGCCGCCAGTGCAGCATGCCGCCGATGATCGACTCGCGCGGCAGCCGCGCGCCATGCAGGAAGAACAGCGCGGCGATGGCCACGGTGGTGACATCGTCCAGCACGATGGCGGCGGCGCCCTTCATCGGCAGCAGCGAGGCCAGGCCGACGGTGCACAGCAGGGCGAGGGTGAAGTTGTCCGGTCGCAGGCGCGACCACCAGCGGGTCATGGTGGGCAGGCTCCTTGGTGCAGGGGATCAGTGAATGAAGGGGGCCGCGCGTCCATGCCGTCAGTGCACCCTACAACCGCAGGGTGGCGCGGGCCTTCAGCAGTTCGCGCAGTTCGTACTTGTCAGTATCGTCCAGGCCCTGCTGGCGCTGCTTTGCCAACAGCTCGTCCAGACGTTGCACCAGCAGTTGTTTCTCCAGCTGGGCCACCGCGTCATGCAGCTCCTGGGTCCACATCGCCTCGTCGCCGGGCAGGGTCTGCGCGGCCAGCGTATGCAGCGAGGCCTGCTCTTCGCGGCCGTCGAAATGTTCCAGCAGGGCGCCGGTGCTGATGTCCGGGCGCTGTTCGACCAGGCCCAGCAGCTCCAGCAGCAGTTCCACGCCGGGCAGGCGCAGGCCCTGGAAGTGGTGCTTGCCACCCAGGCTCATCGCCAGCGAGGGCTGCTGCAGCAGCACGGCAATAGCGCCGCGCACCAGGCTGCGCTTGGCGATGGGCTGGATCTGCCGGGCCGGTGCGCGCTGCGGCATCGGTGCGCGTGCGGCTGCGGCATTGCCACCACCGAGGCCGGTCAGCTGCGCCAGCTGCTGCTTCATCAGGTCGCCGAAGGCGCCATCGGGAATCTGCGCCAGCATCGGCTTGGCCCGCTCGGCCAGGCGCGCCTTGCCGTCCAGCGTGCCGAGGTTGATCTCGCGGGTCAGTTCATCGAAGAAGAACTGCGACAGCGGCGTGGCCTGCTTCAGGCGGTCGTTGAAGACCTCCGCGCCTTCCTTGCGCACGATGGTGTCCGGGTCTTCGCCATCGGGCAGGAACAGGAAGAAGGCCTGGCGGCCGTCCTTCATGCGCGGCAGCACCGATTCCAGCGCCTTCCAGCCGGCACGGCGGCCGGCGGCGTCGCCGTCGAAGCAGAAGAACACGTCCGGCGCATTGCGGAACAGCAGCTCGGCATGGTCCGGCGTGGTGGCCGTCCCCAGCGTGGCCACCGCTTGGGTGACCCCGAACTGGAACAGCGAGACCACGTCCATGTAGCCCTCGACCACGATGAGGCGCTCGATCTTCTGGTTGGCCTGGCGCACCTGCCACAGGCCGTACAGTTCGCGGCCCTTGTGGAAGAGCGCGGTTTCCGGCGAATTGAGGTACTTGGGGCCGTCGTCCTTCTCGAACACGCGGCCGCCGAAGGCGATGACACGGCCACGACGGTCGAAGATCGGGAACATCACCCGGTCGCGGAACTTGTCGTAGACGTGGCCGCGGTCGTTCTTGGAGAACAGGCCGGCGCGGTCGAGCAGCTTCATGCGCCGCTCGTCCTTGCCCAGCGCATCGCGCAGGCCGCTGTAGCCATCGGGCGCGTAACCGATCTGGAAGCGCGCGCGGTTTTCCTCGTCCACGCCGCGGCCGTCCAGGTAGGTGCGGGCCTTCTCGCTGCCTTCCAGATTCTTCTGGAAGAACTTCGTTGCTGCATCCAGCGCCGAGTACAGCTCGCGGCTGTCGTCCTGCTGCTGGGCGTTGCGCGGGTTCTCGCTGCGCGGCACTTCCATGCCGGCGCGCTTGGCCAGTTCATCCACCGCATCGAGGAATTCGAGGCGGTCGTAGTTCATCAGGAAGCTGATGGCGGTGCCGTGCGCGCCGCAGCCGAAGCAGTGATAGAACTGCTTGGTGGGCGAGACCGTGAACGAGGCCGAGCGCTCGTCATGGAACGGGCAACGCGCGGCATATTCCTTGCCCTGTCGCTTCAGCGGCACGCGGCTGCCCACCACCTCGACGATGTCGGAGCGGGCCAGCAGGTCGTCGATGAAAGCGTCGGGGATACGGGCCATGGGCAACAGGGCAGGGGCGCGGCCAGTGGCCACGCGAGGCGGAACGATCAGTCCGCTTAGTTTACTCCCTGGCGGGGACCGGACCGGCCTCTGCCGGGTCGATGCCTGCTGCGGCCAGATGGGTGCGTGCACGCAGGCGCTCGTCGATCACGGCGGTCATCAGCGCACCGACGAAGAACACCACGGTGGCGTAGTAGATCCACACCAGCGAGATGACCAGCGCGCCCATCGAGCCGTATGCGCTGCCGGGGGCAACGGTGGCGATGTAGACGCCGATGCCATAGCGGCCCAGTGCGAACAGCGCCGAGGTAATGACGCCGCCGATGAAGGCCTGGCGCCACGCCACGCGGCGGTCCGGCAGGTAGTGGTACATGAAAGCGAAGCCGACCGCGTACAGCAGCAGGCTGGTGAGATAGCCGATGGCCGGCAGGATGGACGGCAGCTGGGCGAAGGCCACCTGCAGCATGGTGGTGGCGGTCATCGACAGGATGAGCAGGAAACCCAGTGCCAGCACCACGCCGAAGGAGAACACGCGCTTGCGCAGCCAGGCTTTGATGCCGTCCAGGCGCTCGCCACTGGTGCGGAAGATGAGGTTCAGGGCGTTCTGCAGCTGGGCGAACACTGCGGTGGCACCGATGAACAGCAGCAGGGTGCTCCACAGCCCGGCCAGCGAACCGACGTCGGGCTGGTTGTCGGCATTCTTCAGCACGGTTTCGGCCACCGTGGCCGCACTGCTGCCAGCGGCGGCGCTGATCTGTTCGACCAGGGCCTGCTGTGCGGGGGGATACAGCGAGGCGGTCAGCCACAGCAGCAGCACCAGCAGCGGTGCCATCGAGAGCAGGGCGTAGAAGGAGACCGAGGCGGCCTGGGTAAGCACGTCGATCTCGACGAAGCGCTTGCCGACGGCCATCGGGAAGCTGTCCTGCAGGCGCTGGACGTATTTGCGTAGATTCACGGGGACAGGGGACGCGGGTTCAACCATGGGCCTGTTGTAGCAGCCGAGGGTCGAAGGCGTGGTGAAACGATGGGGTCGGATCCCTTTCGCGTGGCGAAAGGGATCCGACCCCGCGTGCTGGCTTACGACAGCTGCTGCTTGACCAGCTTGGACACCAGGCCCATGTCGGCCTGGCCGGCCAGCTTGGGCTTCAGGGCGCCCATCAGCTTGCCCATGTCGGCCGGGCCGGTGGCGCCGGTCTCGGCGATGGCGGCCTGGATGGCGGCCACGATCTCGGCCTCGCCCATCTTCGCCGGCAGGTAGGCTTCGATCACCACGATCTCGGCGCGCTCGATCTCGGCCAGGTCTTCACGGTTGGCCGCTTCGTACTGGCTGACCGAGTCCTTGCGCTGCTTGACCATCTTGTCCAGCACGGCGATGACGGCGGTGTCATCCAGCTCGACACGCTCGTCCACTTCCTTCTGCTTGATGGCGGCATTGATCAGGCGGATCACGCCCAGCTTGTGCTTCTCGCCCGCCTTCATGGCGGCCTTCATGTCGTCGGTGAGCTGCTGCTTCATGCTCATGAGGAACCTCGGGGTGGTGGTGGGGCAGGGGCGGATGCCCGAACCCGGAAACGCAAAAAGCCGGCGACGCTTGCGCGTGCCGGCTTCGGCTCCACTGCGACAGGCAAGCCCGTCGCAATGAAGATGCGTCCGATCAGTACAGGCGCTGACGCTTGGTGACGTCGCGCGACGAGCGGCGCAGCTGACGCTTCACAGCAGCGGCGGCCTTGCGCTTGCGCTCCTGGGTCGGCTTTTCGTAGAACTCGCGCTTGCGGGTTTCGGCCAGCACACCGGCCTTTTCGCAAGTGCGCTTGAAGCGGCGAAGAGCAAACTCGAAGGGCTCGTTCTCGCGGACTTTGACGCTGGGCATGGAATCTCCGGGACACAGTAGAACCGGGTCACGCCCGGCGAGCCGCACATTATAGCGGCGAATCAACAAACTGCAAGCGTCCAACCCTGAATGCGGGCCGGGGATCGAAAGCAGAGAGATCTGCACGTCCCCCGAGGGGGCGGCAGGGGCGTCATAATAGCAGGCATGCGAGTCCTTGGCATCGAATCTTCCTGTGATGAGACCGGCGTGGCGGTGTATGACACCGACCTGGCCGGCAGCGCGGCCCTGCGCGCCCATGCGGTCTACAGCCAGATCGCCCTGCACGCCGAGTACGGCGGTGTAGTGCCTGAGCTGGCCAGCCGCGACCACGTCCGCAAGCTGCTGCCGCTGGTGCGCCAGACCCTGGCCGAGGCGGGCCTGGGCGTCGGTGACATCGACGGGGTGGCCTATACGGCCGGCCCCGGCCTGGTCGGCGCCCTGCTGGTGGGCGCGGGCGTGGCCCGGTCGCTGGCCTGGGCGCTGGAGGTGCCGGCGGTGGGTGTACACCATATGGAAGGCCACCTGCTGGCGCCGTTGATGGAAGACGACCCGCCGGAGGCCCCGTTCGTGGCCCTGCTGGTGTCCGGCGGCCATACCCAGCTGGTGGCGGTGGACGCCATCGGCCAGTACCGCCTGCTGGGCGAGACCCTGGATGATGCGGCCGGCGAGGCCTTCGACAAGACCGCCAAGCTGATGGGCCTGCCGTACCCGGGTGGCCCGCAGCTGGCCAAGCTGGCCGAACAGGGCACGCCGGGCGCCTACCGCTTCGCGCGGCCGATGACCGACCGGCCGGGGCTGGATTTCAGCTTCTCCGGCCTGAAGACCCAGGTCCTGATGGCCTGGCGCGACAGCGACCAGAGCGAGCAGACCCGCGCCGACATCGCCCGCGGCTTTGAAGATGCGGTGGTGGAAACCTTGTCCATCAAGTGTGAGCGCGCGCTGGAAGCGGCGGGCACCAATGTGATCGTGGTGGCGGGAGGCGTGGGTGCGAACACGCGCCTGCGCGCCCGTCTGCAGCAGATGGCCGAACGCCTGGGCGGCCGGGCCTGCTTCCCGCGTCCGTCGCTGTGTACCGACAACGGCGCGATGATCGCCTTTGCCGGCGCGCTGCGCCTCCAGGCCGGCCAGCACAATCCGCCGAAGGTGGAAGTGACCCCGCGCTGGGACATGGCGACGTTGCCGGCGGTCTGAACGCCTGGTTGTAGAGCCGAGCCATGCTCGGCTGCTCTCCGCGTTTTGGTAGAGCCGGGCCATGCCCGACGGACGAGTTACGGACGCCCTGCCAATGGCGACGCCGCCAGTACGGTCGTCGCCCGCTCATGGCGCTGCAGCCACCCCAGGGTGTGCGGGCAGCGCGCATGGATCAGCCGCCCGATCGCGGCCAGATCGGCACCAAGATCGCGTTCCAGGAGGGGTTCGTGGTGCGCAATGCGGTTGCGCAGGTGGCGGATACGGTCGAGGTCGGCATTGGATGGTGGTACGGATGATGCCGACCGTGTTCTTTGGAGCGTTGGGCAGAGCTATCTTCAGCCCCCTCGCCCAGATGGGCCCCTCAAAGCGCCGTGTAAACAATTGCTGCCAGAACGCAAACCTGAGACTGGCGATGATCTCCGGAGTGTTCATGGGCTGGCTTGATCGATCAAGTAGATCCTGCAGCCCCGACAGCGCGCCATCGGCAGGCATCCGCTGCAGCAGTGCTGGGTGCCAAGGCCAGCGGGGACCGTAGGCATGTGCCAAGGCAGCGGCGACCGCGTTTCGGATCACGATCTCGCAGACGTGTAGCGGCGAAAGCAGCGCGCCGCACATCTGCATGTTCCAGACGTAGAGCGCAGCGGCATCCAGAGAATGCCGGTGTGCAATACGTTTGTAGGTCGCCCAGCGGAGCCGGGAGAGTGCTGCCTGCAGAATCCGTTGCTCTTTCATTTGAGGAAGAACCGCATGGTGGATCAACAGCTTGCGCCGCGCGCTGAGCCGGTGATATCAGGTAAATCCATACGGTGGGACAGCGCAATTCTCACGGGCATTCGGAGTTCTCCTGATCTGTCGCGAATGCCTCTGGACTACGCGAAGTCGGTTCTTCATCATTTGCAACGTGTGCTTCGGGACTCGCGGCTGGTTTCCAGCTCCCCCCGAGGACGTTGAGAGGTACCAAAGGGCCCCGCTAGCAGGGCCCTTTGTTTTTCCGCCCCACCCGCGCGCCGCGCCCATGCCATTGCCCGTTCCGGGCAGGCTCACTGCCGTGCCGTTACCATGGTCGCCTGATTTCAGGCTGGTAACCGCAATGGACAAGGTTTTCATCGAAGGGCTGACGATCGACGCCCTGATCGGCATCTACGACTGGGAACGGCGGATCCGGCAGGACCTGGTGTTCGACCTGGAAATGGGCTTCGACAACCGTCGCCCTGCAGCATCCGACGACATTTCCCACACCCTGAACTACAAGGCGGTGAGCAAGCGCCTGGAACAGTTCGTGCGCGAATCGGAGTTCGGTCTGGTCGAGACCCTGGCCGAGCGCTGCGCGCAGATCGTGCTGGACGAGTTCGACGTGAAGTGGCTGCGCCTGAAGCTGAGCAAGCCCGGCGCCGTGCGCGGCGCGCGCGCAGTGGGCGTGATCATCGAACGCTCGCGCGACTGACACCCCGGCCGTCGGCCGGCAAACACGGTAGTGCCGGCCGCTGGCCGGCAACCCAACACGACTGAAGAAGGAGCGAAAGGATGGTGGATGCGGTGGTGGCGGTACAGTGGCTGGAACAGCTGCAGATGACACTGGAACCCTATCCCGGCGCCTACCTGGCGTTGATGATCGCGGCGCTGCTGATCGCCGCCGGCCTGGCCAACTGGGTCACCAAGCGCATCCTGGTGCGCGGCCTGCGGCGCCTGCTGCAGCGCCTGCCGGGCGCCGAATCCGGGCGCGGCAGCCACCTGATGCGGGTGATCGCCCGCCTGTCCAACGTGGTACCCAGCCAGGTGATCGCCTCGGGCATCACCTTGATTCCCGACCTGCCGCCCAGCCTGGTCCACGTCATCACCAGGCTGTGCATCGTGTGGGCGGTGCTGACCGTGTCGCTGGCGTTCTCGCATGCGCTGGACGCGGCCAACAGCCTGTACGAGCGCAAGCCCGATGCGCGCAACAAGCCGATCAAGGGCTACCTGCAGGTGGTCAAGATCGTGGTGTTCGTGGCCGCCGGCCTGTCCATCGTCGCCACCTTGCTGGGAGTGAAGATCGGCCCGCTGGTGACCGGCCTCGGCGCGGCCACGGCGGTGCTGATGCTGATCTTCCAGGACACCATCCTGTCGCTGGTGGCCAGCGTGCAGATCAGCGGCGATGGCCGCGTGCGCATCGGCGACTGGATCGAAATGCCCAGCCAGAACGCCGATGGCGATGTCATCGATATCGCTCTGCACACCGTCACCGTGCAGAACTTCGACAAGACCATCACCACCATTCCCACCAAGAAGCTGGTGACCGAGTCGTTCAAGAACTGGCGGGGCATGCAGGAGGCCGGTGGCCGCCGCATCAAGCGCGCGCTGTACCTGGACCAGCACAGCGTGGGCTTCCTGGACGCCGACGCCTTGCAGCGCCTGGGCCAGTTCGCCGTGCTGGGTGACTACCTGCGCGAGAAGACGCAGGAACTGGACCAGTGGAACGGCCGCCTGCGCGAGCAGGGCGTGTCTGACGTGAACAGCCGCCGGGTGACCAACCTGGGCACCTTCCGGGCCTATGTGGAGCGCTACCTCCGCAACCATCCGGGCATCCATACCGACATGACCCTGCTGGTACGGCAGATGCAGCCCACCACCGAGGGCCTGCCGCTGGAGATCTACTGCTTCACCCGCAGCACGGCCTGGGCGGTCTATGAAGGGGTGCAGTCGGACATCTTCGACCATCTGCTGGCGATCCTGCCGGTCTTTGGCCTGCGGGTATTCCAGGCGTCCAGCGACGCGATGTTGATGGCGGGGCAGCGCTCGCTGGCCAGCTCGGAGTAAGCTCCATCCTCGCGTCCGCCCCCGTATGGACCGCCCGGACTGTGGGCGGGCGCACGAAACTGAATGACGAAACCTCTCGCCAAATGGCTCGGGAACGCTAGAATGCCGGGCTTGTAAACGTTTTCATAAGGACCGCTGGTGGCCTCCGATCGCATCGAATCCCTCATTGCCCAGATGACCGTCGAGGAAAAGGTCGGCCAGCTGGGTGTCTTCGCGGACATGGTCCGCCCGTTCGCGCCGGACGTGAATCCGGAAGCCAACGTGCGCAACGCCGACCAGGTGCTGCAGCAGGTGCGCGAGGGCAAGGTCGGCTCGCTGTTCAACGGTGTGGGCGCAGAGCTGGGCCGTCGCATCCAGCAGGTCGCCACCGAAGAGAGCCGCTTGGGCATCCCGGTGATCCTGGCGGCCGACGTCATCCACGGCATGCGCACCGTGTTCCCGATTCCGTTGGGCGAGGCGGCCAGCTTCGAGCCTGACCTGGCCGAGCGCACCGCGCGTGCCACCGCCGTCGAGGCGACGGCTGCCGGCCTGCACTGGACCTACGCGCCGGCCGTGGACATCGCCCGCGACCAGCGCTGGGGCCGTGGCGCCGAAGGTGCCGGTGAGGACGTGGTGCTGGGCTGTGCCTTCGCCGCCGCCCGCGTGCGGGGTTTCCAGGGCGGCGACCTGCGCGCGGCCGACTCGCTGCTGGCCACGCCCAAGCACTTCGCCGCCTATGGCGCGGTGATGGCCGGCATGGAATACAACATGGTGGACATCTCGCCGCAGACCCTGCGCGACGTGCACCTGCCGCCGTTCAAGGCCGCCTTCGACGCGGGCGCGATCACCGTGATGTCCTCCTTCAACGACATCAACGGCGTGCCGGCCAGTGCCAACGCCGAGCTGCTGACCGACATCCTGCGCGGCGAATGGAAGTTCCCGGGCGTGGTCATTTCCGATTACACCGCCGACATGGAACTGGTCGCCCACGGCTATGCCGCCGACGATCGTGATGCCACCGCCAAGGCGTTCACCGCCGGCCTGGACCTGAGCATGCAGAGCGGCTTCTACGCCGAGCACCTGCCGGGCCTGGTGGAGAGCGGCGAGGTGCCGATGGCGGTGCTGGATGAAGGCGTGCGCCGCATCCTGTGGCTGAAGGAAACCATCGGCCTGTTCGATGACCCCTACCGTTCGCTGGACCCGGCGCGTGAAGCGGATACCTCGCATATCGCCGCCCATGACGAACTCTCGCGCGACGCTGCGCGCCGTTCCATCGTGCTGCTGAACAACCGCGACAACGTGCTGCCGCTGCAGAAGACCGGGCAGAAGATCGCCCTGATCGGCCCGTTCGTGCAGGACCGCGAGAACATCGAAGGCTGCTGGACCCTGTTCGGCGACAAGCAGCGTTATGTGGACCTGGAAACCGGCGTGCGCGCGGCCATCGGCGATGAAGCGCTGCTGGAGATCGTGCCCGGCTGCGAGCTGGAAACCGCCATTGCCGGCGGTACCGAAGCGGCCGTGGCGGCAGCGTTGCGCGCCGACGTGGTGGTGCTGGCGCTGGGCGAGCCGCAGCGTTACAGCGGCGAAGCACAGTCGCGCGTGGAGATCACCCTGCCGCCGGCACAGCAGGCGCTGGCCGAGGCCGTGGCGATGACCGGCAAGCCGCTGGTGGTGCTGCTGCGCAATGGCCGCGCGCTGGCCCTGCAGGGGGCCGTGCGCAACGCACATGCCGTGGCGGTCACCTGGTACCTGGGGACGCAGACCGGCCATGCCGTGGCCGATGTGCTGTTTGGCGACTACAGCCCGTCCGGCCGCCTGCCGGTCAGCTTCCCGCAGGTGTCCGGCCAGCAGCCGTACTTCTACAACCACCCGCGCACCGGCCGCCCGGAACTGCCGACCATGTCGGAGTTCAAGGCACGCTGGCGCGAGATTCCGAATGAGCCGCTGTACCCGTTCGGCCACGGCATCGGCTACGCCACCTTCGCCTACGGTGTGCCGCAGTTGAGCACGGCCCAGTTGGGCTGGGACGACACCCTCACCCTCACCACCACGCTGACCAACACCAGCGCCGTGGCTGGTGAGGAAGTGGTGCAGCTGTACATCCACGATCGTGTGGCCAGCCGCGTGCGGCCGGTGCGCGAGCTGAAGGACTTCCGCAAGGTTGCCCTGCAGCCGGGCGAATCGACCGAAGTGAGCTTCACCCTGCGCCGCGAACAGCTGGCCTTCACTGGCCGCGACGGCGTGCTGCGTGCCGAGCCGGGCCAGTTCGACGTGTGGGTGTGTGCTTCGTCGGCGGCCGGTGAAGCGGCGCAGTTCGAGCTGCTGAAGGCCTGACCGCACTGGCCGGAACCAACGGTGGAGCATCCACGCATGGCGTGGATCAACTGGCAGTGAGGCGCCGGCCCATGCCCGGCGTCCTCACCCATGGCAAACACGCCGGGCATGGCCCGGCGCTACCATCGAGGCATTCATTCGATGGAGTCCGCGCATGCGCACGATTGCTTTCCTGATTCCGGCCCTGCTGCTGGCGGCCTGTTCGCAGCCGGCACCGCCGGCCGAACCTGCAGCGGATGCGCCGCCGCCGATGACCGGCGCCACGCCGGCCGAAGCCGCAGCAAGCACCACACCTTACCCCACCGCAGCACCGCAGGCGGCTGCCGAACACGCCAGCGAGACCCCTGCACCCGCCGTCGCCGATGAAGGCGATGCGCGTGCACGCATCGACAGCGTGCTGGGCGATGCCGCGCAGTACGAAAACGTGTTCAACGCCTTCAAGACGGCGGTGGTCGGCGGTGACCGCGCTGCCGTGGTGGAGGAAGTGCGCTTCCCGCTGAACGTTGCCGGGGGAAAGAAGATCACCGGGCCGGGCGAGTTCCAGCGCAACTACGAGAAGATCATCACCCCGGCCGTGGTCAAGGCGATGTCCGAACAGGAATTCGACAAGGTGTTCGTCAACCAGCAGGGTGTGATGATCGGCGATGGCCAGGTGTGGCTGACCGGCGAATGCCTGGACAAGGCCTGCGCCCGCACCGAAGTGAAGGTCGGCACCATCCAGTAAACGCGAACGGCCCCGCGTGATGCGGGGCCGTTGGGCAGGGACGATGCCGACCAGCGGCCGGCGCTACCACGACATCAGGCTTTCGGCGTCAGCTTCAGCAGGCGGGCCTTGCTGCCGTCTTCCAGCAGCCACAGTGCGCCGTCGGGGCCCTGTTCCACTTCGCGGATGCGCTCGCCCATGTTGAAGCGCTCGGCTTCGCGGGCGTTCTCGCCGTCGAAGGCCACCCGCACCAGCGAGGTGGATGACAGGCCGCCGATGAAGGCGCTGCCCTTCCACTGCGGGAACAGGGCGCCGCTGTAGAACATCAGGCCGGCCGGCGAGATCACCGGGTTCCAGGTCACCTTCGGTGCGGCGAATTCCGGACGGGTGTCATGGTCGGGAATGGGGCGGCCGTCGTAATGATCGCCGTTGGAAACGATCGGGTAGCCGTAGTTGGCGCCGCGCTGGATCAGGTTCAGCTCGTCGCCACCGGCCGGGCCCATTTCCTGCGCCCACAGCTTGCCGTTGGCATCAAAGGCGATGCCCAGCACGTTGCGGTGGCCCAGCGACCAGACCTGCGCCGCGACACCGCCCTGCGAGGCGAACGGATTGTCCGCCGGCACGCTGCCATCGTCATTGAGACGGATGATCTTGCCGAGGTTGCCGCTCATGTCCTGGGCCGGGTCGAATTTCTGCCGTTCGCTGGAGCTGATCCACAGCTTGCCATCGGGGCCGAACGCCAGACGGTGGCCGTAATGGCCCTGGCCGCTGACCTTGGGCGTCTGCCGCCAGATCACCTTCAGGTCGTTCAGCGCACCGCTGCCGTCGGCGTTCAGGGCGAGCGTCGCGCGCGCCACGGCGGCACCGCGGGTGTCGAGCGTGCCTTCTTCGGCGTAGCTGACATAGACCACGTTGTTGCGGGCGAAGTCGGGGTGCAGGATGACGTCACCGAAGCCGCCCTGGCCGCCATAGGCAACCTTCGGCACGCCGGTGATCTCGTGCTTCTGGCCGCTGGCCAGGTCCAGGTGCTGCAGCTTGCCGCGCTTTTCGGTGACCAGCAGGCTGCCGTCGGGCAGGAAGGTCATCGCCCACGGCTGGTCGAAGCGGCTGACCTCGGTGGCGGTGAACGGGCGCTGGTCAGCGCTGGCGGCCGCAGGCGCGGCCTGCGCAGCCGCTGTCGTATCCGGCCCGGCGGCGCTGCAGGCGGTGGCGGCGAGGATGGGCAGCAGACCCATGGCGAGCAGCAGGGGCGTACGGTGTGCAAGGCGGGTCATGGGTATCTCCAGGGTGGGGATGCGGATGGCCAAACCCCGTTGTACACCACGGCGGTTGCACGGGGCGTGGTCCAAAGGTCCTGCCACCCCCTGTGCGGCGCGTGGCCGATGGTCTAGGGTGTGACCACCCCGGGCAATGCGTGCCCGTTGCCTGCAAGGATCTGCAATGCAACCGACCCACATTTCCAAGCCCTCGCCCGCGTTCATCGCCGCCTCCTGGGTGGCTCTGCTGCTGGGCGCGGTGGCCTACCTGATCGGCCTGTTCAATGCCGAAATGGCCCTGAACGAGAAGGGCTACTACCTGACGCTGCTGCTGTTTGGCCTGTTCGCGGCCGTATCGCTGCAGAAAAGCGTACGTGACCGCGTGGAAGACATCCCGGTCAGCGGGCTCTACTACGCGCTGTGCTGGTTCGCCCTGCTGTCCGCGCTGCTGTTGCTGCTGGTCGGGCTGTGGAACGCAACGCTGGCGCTGAGCGAAAAAGGCTTCTATGGCATGGCCTTCGCGCTGTCGCTGTTTGGTGCGGTGGCGGTACAGAAGAACACCCGCGACCTGATCGCCGCCAACGGCGGGCAGCCTGCGCGCAAGCCGGCGATGCCGCCGCTGCCGGAACAGGACTGACAGCGGCTTTGCCCCGTGTAGATCCACGCCATGCGTGGATGCTGCCACGATCCGTCGAGCAAGCTCGACGCTACGACCGCCTGAGCAGCCGAGCGTGGGCTCGGCTCTACAGCGGCGGGACGGTTCAGCCCAGGCGACCCAGGCGCGGGTCCACCGTGTTCGCTTCATCCCATCCACGGCGCACCGCCGCGCGGGCCTGTTCCCACTCCAGCCGGCTGCGGCCACGATCGCTGGCCCAGCGCGATTCCAGTTCACGCTCCACTTCCTCGTAGGCGCGGATCACCTGGTCGGCGCGGGTTTCGTGGAAGCGTGCCGCGTGCCCGACCTGGTAGGCGGGTTCGTAGTCATCAAACAACAGGCTGGCGTCGTAGTACGGTTCGGCGCTGTAGCGGTCACGCCAGTAGTCCGAAATCGTCTCGCGCGGGGTGCTGTCATCCGGCACGCGGCCGGGAATCTGGTAATCAGGGCTCATCGATCAGGCTCCGTGGTGGACGAAGCCTGATCGTGCCCGTGCAGCGGTTAACCGCCCGGGCCGGTTGCGTGAAGATCAGGTCGCGTCGCCCTTGCGCGGAAGCTTGTAGATCACCGCACCGATGGCCAAGGCGACCAGTGCGGCGGCGATGTTCTGCCAGCTGGCACTGGCAAACAGCGCCACGCACAGCAGCAGCGCCAGCACCGGAATGAGCGGGCCGCCGGGCAGCTTCAATGCGCCCGGGCGGTCAGCGAAGCGCTTGGCCAGCACCAGTACCGCCGCCGCCGTGCCGATGTAAGCGAACAGGCGCGTGGTCATCGACAGCAGGGCCAACTGCACGAACGAACCGGACAACGCCAGCCCCAGCGCGATCAACCCCTGGCAGAGGATCGCGGCGGCCGGGGTGCGAAAGCGCGGGTGCACCTGGGCCAGCACCTTCGGCCCGTAGCCATCACGCGCCAGGGCGAACAGGAAGCGAGGGCCCATCATCATCGTGTTGCTGTTGGTGCCGAGGATGGAGATGGTCGCGCCCACGGTGAGGATCAGGGCCAGCGCTTCGCCACCGAACCCGGCGGCGGCGTCGGCCAGCGGCGTGGCCGAGCTTGCCAGCCCGGCCAGCGTGCCCTGCGCCACCAGCTGCACCGCGCCGTAGATGACGGTGACGGTGATGATCATGGTGATCAGCGCGAACGGAATGTCACGGCGCGGGTTGCGGTACTCGCCAGCGGCGGCCGGGATGTTCTCGAAACCGGCGTAGGCGTACAGCAGCAGCAGCGCGGCTTCGCCCATGCGCTGCAGGTCGTGCGGGTCCGGGCGTTGGCCGGAGAAGGCCAGCTGCGGGTCGATGTAGAACGCGCCGATGGCCACGAACAGCAGCAGCGGCAGCATCTTGCCGATGACCAGCACGATGCCGGTGCGCGCCGCAGAGCGCACACCGATCATGTTGACCCCGGTCAGGAAGCCCAGCGACACCACGATCACCGCGATGCGGCCCATGCCGGCGCCGGCCCAGGGCCAGAAGCGCGCGACGGCATCGGCCAGCGCATTGCTGAGCGCGGCGGCCGAGCTGATGCGGGTCAGCCAGATCATCCAGCCGATCTCGAAACCGGCGAAGCGGCCGAAGGCCTCACGCGCGTAAAGATAGCTGCCGCCAGGTTCATCGAAGTAGCTGGCGGCCTGCGCGTAACACAGCACCAGCAGGGCCACGACGATGCCGGCGGCGACCACGCCCCACAGGCTGAAGGGGCCGAGCAGGGCGACGGTGGCGGCGGGCAACAGGTAGATGCCGCTGCCGATCACGTCATTGATCGAGAGGCCGACGATCTGCCAGCGGCTGACCGCGCGCTGCAGCTGCGGCTCGTCCTGTGCGCTCACGGGGCGTCCCCGCTCAGTGCGGGCAGCTGCCACTGCGCCTGCAGGCGCGCGTATTCGGCGCGCGGCAGCAGTACGAAGCGCGGCGTGTCCTGCGGGCGCAGCCAGTCGAGCAGCGCCTGCATGCGTGCAAGCGGCATCGCCGTGCAGCCGGCCGTAGCCTCACCCGGCTGGCGCCACAGGTGGGCGAAGATGCAGCTGCCCTTGCCGGGCTGGTTCTGTGGGTTGTGCGCGATCACGAAGCCTTCCTGGTAACGCACGTCGCCTGCGTTGTGCAGGTCCAGCCGCATCGGCTCGGTGGAACCCTGCACGGCATCGCGGCCTACCCTGGCCGCATCGGCGATACGGTTGTAGTACGGCGACGCGGGCACGTCCATGCAGTAACTGCTGTCGAGCATGGGCTGGTAGGCCATCGCGGTACCGGGGCGCGTGCCGGCATAGCCGAACGCACTGCCCAGGGCGAACACACCGGCCGGACTGCGGCCATCGCCTTCGTGCTTCTGCGGGCCATCGCCCTGCGCCGGGTGCAGGCCCAGCCCCCAGGCACTGCCGCTGCGGCCAAGCGCCACCGGGAACGGCGTGCCCTGTGCGCGCCAGCCCTTGCCATCGCGCACGAAGGCCTGCAGCTGGCCCTGCGGGCTGTCCCAGCCTGCGCTGGTAACCACGATCAATTGCCGCGCGCCATCCAGCGGCGCCGCATGCAGGGACAGCGATGCGGCAAGCAGCAGCGCGGCGGTGACAAGGCGGGACAGCGGCTTCATCAGCAGGCGCTCCGGTCAGGAATCGAGCAGGTGGTCAATGCGTTCCAGGTTCACCGCAAGCTGCCGCTGGCGATCCGGGTTGGCGTGGCAGAGCAGCACGAACAGGAAGTCGAGCAGGGAATGCATGGCACTACGGTACAGCAGCTGCGCCACCTGTGGCGTGCGGTCGTAAGCGCATACCGCCAGCGATGCATCGGCATGCGCGCGCAGCGGGTTGGCGGTGTGGCGGGTGATCGACACCACCTTGCCGCCCATGTTCTGGAACTGCCGCGACAGCTGCGAGAGCTGCGGCAGATTGCCGAATTCGGAGAACACCAGCAGTGCATCGCGCGGGCGCGCGGCTGAGAGGTTGGCCAGCAGCAGCACGGGGTCGGTGTGCGGTACCACCAGCAGGCCGAGCAGGGACAGCCGCATGGCGAACTCGCGTGCGAACAGGCCGTCATCGCCCAGGCCATACACGAACAGCTTCGGTGCGCGGTCCAGCAGCTGCACGATCCGTTCGATGGTTTCGCGCGGGTTGGCCTGGCGGGTTTCTTCCTCGGCCTGGGCCTTGCTGCGGCGCAGGGCCTCGCCCAGGCGCAGGTAGTGATCGCCGTTGTCCGGTTCGGTGGGCGCCTGCTGCGGGTCGGCACCGGCACGCGCCACATCCTGGCCGATGGAGTACTTCAGGTCCGGGTAGCCCTTGAAGCCCAGCTTCTGGCTGAACTTCACCACGCTGGATTGGCTGATGCCCAACGCGCTGGCCAGCTGCTGCGAAGAGTAATCGCGCAGCAGGTGGGCGTTGTCGAGGATGAAATCGGCGATGCGACGTTCGATGGCCGACATCTGCCCGCGCTCGGTTCGGATTTTCAGCAGGGGCGGCATGCGGGGCGTCCGAGGGTCTGCAAAGGCGTTGCGGTTGGCCGCGTAAAGCGAATTATGGGGTGGGTCGGGCGGGTGGGGATTGCGGGGGACGCCGCAAGTACGTCCGTGTAGGCTTGGCCGCGCTTGCTCGTTTGCGCTGTCCTGCGCAAACGGCAAGACCGGGGTTGGGCGTCCTGCCCAACCCGCCCGAGGCATGCCTCGGGCCCATGCGGCGGACACCCCCGCAAGCCCCACCCGCCCGACCCCGGACAGATCGCGCGCGTGCCAGCCGCGAAGGGGTTACGGGGTGGGGCAGAAGCAAGAGCAGGTGCATCCACGCATGGCGTGGATCTACTGGGGATGGCGGGTGCTGTTGACGTAGAGTCCGACTTGTAGCGGGCCGAGGAGTGCAGGGTACCGGCGTGCGCAGCACGTCGGCTTGCGGATGGCGGAGCGTTTCTTCTGGTTACTTTTCTTTGCGCGCAAAGAAAAGTAACGCGCGACCCAGGATCAGTTGAGGACCAAGCCAGCCGCAAGGCGCAAATCAACCCAGCATCTCCAGCCCGCGCACTTCGGTGATGCCCAGCCCCGGTACGTCGCTGATGCTGATCTCCGATTCGTTGAAATGCACGCCGCCGCTGACCGGATCGAACTGGCCCAGCGAGGGGCCGTCCAGATCGACCTTGGTGATCACATCACTCTTGGCCACGGCAAGGTGCACCGCGGCGGCCACGCTGATGCTCGATTCGATCATGCAGCCGATCATGCACGGCACGCCATAGATGCCGGCGATGTCGGCGATGCGGATGGCATTGGACAGGCCGCCGGTCTTCATCAGCTTGATGTTGATGATGTCGGCCGCGCGCTGCTGGATCAGGTCCATCACCTGGCTGGGACTGAACACGCTTTCGTCGGCCATCACCGGCGTGTTGACCCGGTCGGTGACGTACTTCAGGCCGGTGATATCGGCCGCCTTCACCGGCTGCTCCAGCAGTTCCAGCACCACGCCGGCATCTTCCAGTGTGCGCATGGCATGCACCGCCTGCTTGGCGGTCCAGCCCTGGTTGGCGTCCAGGCGCAGCAGGGCACGGCCCTGCACGGCGGCGTGGATCGCCTTCACCCGTTCGATGTCCAGGCCGATGTCCTTGCCCACCTTGATCTTCAGCGACTCGAAGCCACGCTCGATGGCCGACAGTGAATCGGCCACCATCTTGTCGATGTAGTCCACGCTGATGGTGATGTCGGTGGTGATGACCGGATCGCCACCGCCCAGCATCTGGTACAGCGGCGCGCCGTGCAGCTGCGCCCACAGGTCGTACAGCGCGATCTCCACCGCCGCCTTGGCACTGGTGTTGCGCTCCATAGCGGTCTGCACCAGCGTGCACAGGTGGTTGAGATTGACCACCTCCTGGCCGATCAGGCGCGGGGCGATGAAGTGGCGCACCGCTTCGATGATCGAGCCGTGCGTATCGCCGGTGATGACCGCCGTGGCCGGCGCTTCACCGTAGCCGGTATTGCCGGTGTCGGTGCGGATCAGCACAACCACGTCCTCCACGGTTTCCACCGTGCGCAGGGCGGTCTTGAACGGCGTCTTCAGCGGCACGCGCAGCATGCCCAGTTCGATGGCAGTGATCTTCATTCGGCAGTCTTGGCCCGCAGGCGCTGGATGTTGGTGATGCGGTCGATGTAGCGGACAGTATCGCTGGCCATCATCGGCTCCAGCGGGGTGACCGAGACACCATTGAGGTGGGCCTGCACGCGCGTACCGTCGGCGCCGAACCAGCTGCCACCCGCCGTATCGTGGATGACCCAGGTGCGGCCGTCGACGTGGCCGATGGCCATCATCACGTGGCCGGGAATGTAGACGAGGTCGCCCACCTGCAGCGCGGTCACGGCACGGTCGCGCGCGGCCTTGCCCGCCTTGTCGGTGAACGGCAACCGGTCCAGCGCCGGGCTGACCGCCTGCGCACTGGTATTGCGCGGCAGCAGTACGCCGAAGCTGCGGTAGATCTCGGAGACGAAACCGCTGCAGTCGCGGGTGTCGTAGTCGTGGCCCCAGCCGTAGCGCTCGCCGAGGAACTTGAAAGCCTGCTGCAGCAGCAGGCGCGGGGTCAACGGCAGGTAGTCGCCTGCGGTGTCCTGCGAACGCGGCAGCAGCGCCGGCACCAGCTTCAACCGGCCATCGGCCTCGCGCACCGGCAGCTGCACCACCCAGGCGGCATGGCCCTGCTGGCCATTGACCGGCGTGGCAGCGGGCCAGTCGGCCAGCACCGGCAGGCGCACCCCCATGTCCAGCTGCAGGCGCGACACGCGGGGTTCTTCCGGGGTGAACGCGGTATGCGCCACCGCGCCGGTCACGACGCGGTAGGGGCCCTGCGCGCCATAACCGAGCACCGTGGCCTTGTCACCGGTCGCCACGGACCCGGCCTCGATCCACGCGCTGTAGCGCTCGCTGTGCACGAACAGCCAACGGCCGTCCGCGCTGCGATGGACCACGGCCACCTTGTCACCGGGGAACAGCGCCGATTCCTGGAAGCGGTCGATATCGGTATCGCCGGTGCTGCTGAAAACGCGATGGCGGGTGGGGAAGGTGCGCAGTGCCGCACGCTTGACCACCAGGCCATACTGCGGCGCCACCTGTGCGGCCACCGCCTGCATGCCCAGGTTGGCCTCGATCGAAGCACGCAGCGCCGCCGCGATGGGCTGGCCCTGGTCGTCGTACAGGACCCGTGCCGGCCAGGTCGACAGCGCGCTGATGCTGGCGCGCACCTGCGTAGCGGTCAGCTGCGCGGGAAGGGCGGCGATGTCCTGGATATGCGCGTCCTGTGCACGCATGCGCGCGTTCTGCGCGTTGATCTGCGTGCGGTCGAGGATCGGGGTATCGGCGTTGTCCAGCCGCGCGGCCCAGTACTGCGGGGTCAGGTAGGCCTCGTGCAGGCCGATCACATAGGGCAGGGGGGCACCCGGATCGGGCGCTGGTGCCACCTGTGCGAAGGCCGGCGCCGCCAGCAGGCACAGCGCCAGGGTCAACCGGCGCGGCCAGTGCCGGCGCGGTTCGCGGGAAGCCTGGATCATGCGCTGCACACCCTCCTCGAATGCCTCTGGGAATACTTATTCCTTTCGGCTGCGAAAGCAAGAATAAATTATTGACCGTCTTCACGGCCCGTGTTACACAGCCATTACCACCCGCGCTGGGGAAGTGTCGCTGTGGATCCCGTCGTTCGCAAACCGCGTCTGCCTGCCGCTGCCGGCCTGTGTGCCGTGCTGCTGCTGTGGGCGTCGGCGGCGGCGGCGCAGGACGTGCGGGGGCAGGGTGCCGGCGAGACACGATTGATCGATCTGGTCGACAGTGGCCACTTCGCGGAGGCGGACGACCTGCTGAAGCGCGGCGACCTGCCCGTCACCGCGGACTACCAGCGCGAACGCATGCGCCGCATCCGCCTGGATTTCAATCTGGACGAGACCGCAGCGAAAACCGCCGTCCGCCGCTGGATCCCCGATCTGACCGATGCAGAGTTTGCACGCTGGGACCAGCTCGGCCTGATCGAGCACCTCGATATCGACGGCACGCGCTGGTACTTCAAGCGTGCGCCGTCCAACCTGTTCCTGCTCAGCGAAGAAGCGCGCGCCCGCCGTCGCGCCGATGCACCGATGCCTGCGCCGGGCCCGAACGAAGTGCTGAACGCGCACCATGCGCGCGTGGTCGCTGCTGCCGAAGCAGAGGGCCACACCTCGGTGCTGCCGCAGCGCTTTGCCTTCACCCAGTCGCTCACGGTGAAAGCCGACGCGGTACCTGCCGGCGAAACCCTCCGCGTGTGGATTCCGTACCCACGCGAGATTCCCGGCCAGCAGGAGCGCGTGCAGTGGTTGGGCAGCGCGCCGGGCCCCGCGCGGGTCGCCCCGGCCAGCACCCTGCAGCGCACCGCCTATATGGAAGCCACGGCCGTGGCCGGGCAGCCCACCCGCTTCGAGATCCGCTACGCCGCCACGATCTTCGCGCGGCATACGCCGATCGATCCGGCCAAGGTGCAACCGACACCGACCGACCCGGCGCTGCAGCCGTTCCTCGCCGAGCAGCTGCCGCATGTGCGCTTCACGCCGGCGCTGAAGCTGTTTTCCGACCAGGTGCTGCAGGGCGAGACGCGCCCGCATGAAGTGCTGCGCCGGCTGTACGCCGCGGTCGATAGCATTCCATGGGCGGGCGCCCGCGAATACTCCACCCTCAGCAACATCAGCGATTACGCGCTGCGCGCCGGCCACGCCGACTGCGGGCAGCAGACCCTGCTGCTGATCGCCCTGCTGCGCATGAACGGCATTCCCGCGCGCTGGCAGTCGGGCATGGTGTTTTCCGACGATGGCAGCGGCTACAACAACCTGCACGATTGGGGTGCGGTCTATCTGGCGCCGTATGGCTGGCTGCCGATGGATGTGACCACTGGCGCGCTGGCCAGCGATGCCCCCGCGCTGCGCGACTTCTACCTGGGTGGCCTCGATGGCTACCGCATCGCCTTCAACGATGATTTCGGCCAGCCCTTCGTGCCAGCCAAACAGCATTACCGCTCGGAAACGGTCGACTCGCAGCGCGGCGAGGCCGAGTGGGCGGGCGGCAACCTGTACTTCGACCAATGGAACTACGACTTCCAGTGGCAGGTACTGCCGGCCGGGCAACGCTAGCGCGATCCATCCATATCCACACCATTCAATTCTTGCAGGAGAGAGCAGGGGATGAAGGCATACAGCATCAAGCGGGCGGCGTTGTGCGTCGCCCTCGGGGCGTGTCTGGGCGTGATGCTGCCCAGCACCGCGATGGGCCAGAACGTGAGCGGCGCGGTGGCCGGCCGGGCAACTGCCGGTGACCAGGTCACCGTGGTCAGCAGCAGCACCGGGCTGACCCGTACCGTCACCGTTGCCGCCGATGGCAGCTACCGCCTCGGCCAGCTGCCGGTGGGTGACTACCAGCTGCAGCTCAGCCGCGAGGGGCAGAAACTGGGTGAACAGGTCGCCGTCAGTGTGGCGGTGGGCGGCACCACCACGGTCAACCTGGCCAGCGCCGGCGGCGTGACCAACCTGGATGCGCTGCAGGTGACCGGCACCCGCGTCATCAATCGCGTGGATGTCTATTCCACCGAGACGTCGTTCAACATCAACCGGCAGGAAATCTCGCGGTTGCCGGTGGCGCAGGATCTTTCCGCCGTGGCGCTGATGGCGCCGGGCGTGGTGGGTGGCAATTCGTCCTTCGGCGGCCTGTCCTTCGCCGGTTCGTCGGTGGCCGAGAACGCGGTGTTCATCAATGGCCTCAACGTCACGGACATGTACACCCGGCGCGGCTTCAGCACCGCACCGTTCGCCTTCTTCAACGAATTCCAGGTCAAGACCGGTGGCTATTCGGTGGAATTCGGCCGCTCCACTGGCGGCGTCATCAACGCGGTGACCCGCTCGGGCAGCAATGAATTCCAGGGCGGCGTTGAAGTGACCGCCGAACCCAGCGCCTGGCGCGCCAGCGGGCGTGACCACTTCCATCGCGATGGCACCGCGCACTCCTACGGCAGCCGCGACAACAACTCCTTCCTCAAGACCAACGTCTGGGGCTCCGGCCCGATCATCAAGGACAAACTGTTCCTGTTTGCCATGTACGAGGACCGCAGCGACAAGGGCCACAACACCTCGTCCGACGGCAGTACCTGGTTCAAGAATGATTCCGGCAACGGCTTCTGGGGCACCAAGCTGGATTGGAACATCAACGACAACCACAGCCTGGCCCTGCTGGCATTCTCCGATGAGGGCGATGTCACCAATGCGTCCTACGGGTATGACTGGGACGAAGACCAGATCGGCGCCTGGGGCGGCGACTCGGTCACCGAGACCGGCGGCAGGAACTGGTCGGCCACGTACACCGGCCACTTCGGCCAGAACTTCACCGCCCGTGCCATGGTCGGCCAGAACAACCAGCGTGCGTTCACCAATTCCTCGCTCGACCAGGCCTGCAGCCCGGTGTTCACCGACAGCACCTACGGCACCCGCCTGTACAAGCTGCAGGGCCTGCGTGCCGGCTGCCACCCCACCGGCACCGCCGTGGCCGAGCGTGACGACACCCGCGATGTGGCGCGCCTGGATTTCGAGTGGCAGCTGGGTGACCACCTGCTGCGCTTCGGCCTGGACCGCGAACTGATGACCACCGACCAGTCGACCCGCTACCCCGGGCCGACCGCGCTGAGCTACACCGCCTACGTGGCGCGGCCCGGCGATGAAGTGTGGGACGGCGCCAATGCCTACGTGCCGGCTGGCGTCACCGAGATGCTGCGCGCACGCAACCGCCAGTCCGGCGGCACGTTCGAGACCGAGGCCAACGCCTTCTATCTGGAAGACATCTGGAACATCACCCCCAACCTGATGCTCAACCTCGGCATCCGCTGGGACCGCTTCGAGAACCGCACCGCGCAGGGCGACGCCTTCATCAAGATGGACGATCTGTTCGCCCCGCGCGTCGGCTTCTCGTGGGACATGCGCGGCGATGGCAGCACCAAGCTGTTCGGCAATGCCGGCCGCTACTACCTGCCGGTCACCAACAACATCAACGTCAACTTTGCCGGTGGCCTCACCGACGAATACAGCTACTACGTGCTGGAAGGCTGGGAGCAGAAGGCCTCGCCGACCGGTGCGGCCTACATGGCACCGATCATCGGTGCTCAGATCGGGCCGACCGACGCCCGCATGAATACCGGTGGCGCCGACCTGCGCCAGAGCGTGGACCGCGATCTCAAGGCGGTCTACCAGGACGAATACATCCTCGGCTTCCAGAGCATGATCAATGCCGCCTGGTCGTGGGGTGTCAATGCCACCTACCGGCGCATGACCCGCGCGCTGGATGACATCCGCATCAACTACACCCCGTGTGGCCCGACGCCGAGCACGCTGTGGCCGATCGGCAACCCGGGCGAGTCGCTGACCATCTGGGGCGATTCCAGCATCGGCTGCGCGCAGGAAGGCTGGATCACCATCGATACCGCCAACAGCGGCTACCGCAAGGGGGGCAGTGGCGAGGTGATCGGCTATTCCAAGCCCAAGCGCACCTACAAGGGCCTGGAACTGCAGGTCGACCGCGCGTGGGACGAGAAGTGGCTGTTCAACGCCTCCTACCTGTGGTCCCGGAGTGATGGCAACTTCGAGGGCCCGGTGAATTCCGATACCAACTACGGTGACACCGGCATGGTGCAGTACTGGGATCATCCGGCCACCAACGAACGCTACGGCGTGCTGTTCAATGACTTCCGCCACCAGTTCAAGCTGCGCGCGGCCTATGCGCTGAACAAGCAGTGGTCGTTCGGCACCACCCTGCAGGTACAGTCCGGCGGCCCGATCACCGCCTATGGCGTGATGTGGCCCAACGACACCATTGCCGGCGGCAGCACCTCCAGCGAAGGCAGTGGCGGTGGCACCGGCTGGCTGTGCGTGGCCAACTGCTCCGGGCCGTACGATCAGCGCCAGTTCGAGTACAGCCCGCGCGGTGCGTTTGGTCGCCTGCCGTGGACCTGGACGATGGGCGCCAACGTGACCTGGCGCCTGCCGGTGGACGGCATTGATCTGAGTGCGCGGCTGTCGGTGTACAACCTGACCAACAACCAGAAGACCATCAACGTGCACCAGCGCTATGAAGCACAGCCGGGCCAGTACCGCGAAGCTACCTTCGCCACCGGTACGCGCTGGCAGGCACCGCGTTACACGCAGCTGGTCGTGACGTGGAACTTCTGACCGGCAGCCCGGTAGAGTCGAGCTTGCTCGACTGCCTTTCGCGGGGCGCCCGTCGCCCCGTAGAGCCGAGCTTGCTCGACTGCATTTCGCGGGTTGTTGAACCTCGCTCAGTCGAGCAAGCTCGACTCTACGGGCATGGCGCCGTCCGGCGTTGCCGACATTACGTGTGCATCGCGGCATTGCTGGTCCTCCCCTCCGTGGCTGCGGCATCAGACGCCACCGCCGCCATCGATGCCGATGTCGCCGCCGTGATCCAGCACGAGCACCTGCCCGGGCTGGCCATGGCCGTGGTCGAACACGGGAAGGTGGTCTACCAGCACGCCGGCGGCACACGCGGTGATGGCGGCCGCATCGACGAGGACACGCTGTTCAAGATCGCTTCCAACAGCAAGGCCATGACCGCCGCACTGCTGTCACGTCTGGTGGAGCAGGGCCGGCTGCGTTGGGATGACCCGGTGCGGAAGCACCTGCCCGGCTTCACCATGTACGACCCGTGGGTGGGCGAGCACATGCAGGTGCGTGATCTGCTCATCCACAACAGCGGCCTCGGCCTGGGGGCCGGCGATCTGATGCTGTGGCCCGAGCCCAACGCCTTCACCCGCGCCGACATCATTGCCGGGCTGGCCCACCTGAAGCCGGTCACCAGCTTCCGCAGCGGCTATGCCTACGACAACCTGATGTACGTAGTGGCCGGCGAAGTCGCGGCCGCAGCCGGTGGCAAGCCCTACGACCAGTTGATGCGCGAACAGGTGTTCGTGCCGCTGGGCATGAATCGCTGCCAGGTGGGCGCGTGGTCGGTGAAGCGCGTGGGCAACGTGGCCCAGCCGCATGCCTGGCGCGAGGGTCGCAACGTGGTGGTCAACGCCGATGGTGCGACCAGCCCCGATCTGACCTCGATGGCTGCGGGCGGCATCCGCTGTTCGCTGCGCGACATGACCCGCTGGATGCAGGTGCTCCTGGATCCAGCGTTGGTGCCGGGCTGGCTGGGCAGCGACCAGCGACACACGTTGTGGACCCTGCACATGCCGATGCCGCTGGGTGGGCGCCAGCAGCGCTGGGACAACGCGCATTTCTACGGCTATGGCCTCGGCTGGCGTGTGTCGGACATGGATGGGCAATGGAAAGTGGCACACACCGGCACGCTGTCGGGCATGTACTCCTCGCTGGCCCTGCTGCCCGACCGCAAGGTGGGCGTGGTGATGCTGATGAACGGCGAGGGCGAGGATGCACGCACGGTGCTGATGCAATCGACGTTGAAGCGCATCACTGCCGCGGCCGAGGGCCAGACCGCCGTCGGCTATCTGCAGGCACTGGCCGAAGAGCGACGCCGCACCGATGTGATCGGGCATGTTGACGAGTATCTGGATCCGATCGAGCCCGCAGGTGCCAGCGCACTGAAGCCGCAACAGGGGCGCTACCGCGATCCCTGGCTGGGAGAGGCCACGCTGTGCCCGGTTGCAGGTACGCTGCGGTTCGAGGTGCTCCGCTCGCCGAAACTGGCAGCGACGGTGATGCAGCAGGGGCAGCGTTGGCGTCTGCACTGGGATACGCTGGAAACATCCGCGCAGGCATGGCTGCAGCCCAGTGATGGCGCACCGCCCACGCTGCAGCTGCGCGCCATCGATCCGGACATCGACTTCAGCTATGACTTCCAGGACCTGCAGTTCACTCGTACTGGCGATTGCCCTGGCGGGCAGCGCGCAGTCCGCTGAACCCCCGCGCATCTCGCCGGCCACCGATGCGGCCAGTGCCGGCCTGGTGGAGATCCGCACGCTGGCCCCGCACATCGAACTGGACATCCGCTACGCCGGCCGCAACAACTTCACCGGCGCCCGTGTGCCGGGGTACGACGCGCCGTCGTGCTATCTGCTGGCGCCGGCCGCGACCGCGCTGGCCCAGGTGGAACACGACCTGCGCGCTGCCGGATATGCACTGCGGATCTTCGATTGCTACCGGCCGGTGCGTTCGGTGCAGGCGTTCATGGCCTGGGTGCAGGATCCGCACGAGCAGTCGCGCAAGGCGCTGCAGTATCCGCATCTGCACAAGCCGCAACTGCTGGCTGATGGCTATATCGCCGAACGCTCGGGCCACAGCCGTGGCGCGACGGTGGACCTGGGGCTGCTGGACTGCCGCGCAGGCGCGTGCGTGGTGCTGGACATGGGCACCGATTTCGATTTCTTCGGCGTGCGTGCGCATACCGACGCGGCGGGGCTGACCGCGGAACAGCGCGGAAACCGGCAGCGGTTGCTGCAGGCGATGGCACGGCGCGGCTTTGCCAACTACCCACAGGAGTGGTGGCATTACACCCTGCAGCCCGAACCGGATGCGGGCACCGCCTACGATTTCCCCGTGAGGTGATGCTTTCTGCAGGGCTTGCAGCCCTGCACCTGCTCAATGCAACGTCAACTTCAAAAGCTAGCTATCCGAGCGATGGCGAGGTGGGTCCGGTTGAGGGGGACGCCGTAAATACGTCCATGTAGGCTTGGTCGCGGCTTGCTCGTGTGCGCTGTCCTGCGCACACGGCAAGACCGGGGTTGGGCGTCCTGCCCACCCCGCCTTCGTCAGTTTTCCGCGATCTGTCGGAACGGCGTTCTGCTCTGGTGGGTGCCGACCGTTGGTCGGCACGGATGAATTCATTCGATATCTGACAGATTTCATCCACGCATGGCGTGGATCTACTGGCCGCCGGGAAACTGTCGAAGGCGGGGCGCTGTGGGTTTGCGGGGTGTGAGCCGCATGGATGCGGCGACCAAGCCTACACGGACGTATTTACGGCGTCCCCGCAAACCCACAGTGCCCCGCCATCCCACGGAACGCAGGCTTTTGACGTTGCCGTTGCCGTTGCCGTTGCCGTTGCCGGCCAGCGGCCGGCACTACCGCAGGTGCAGGGCTGCAAGCCCTGCCGATACCCTTACACTCACTACCGCCTCCCAACTGCCCACCCGCATGAACCTTCCCCTGCACTTCGGCCTGCTCGGCTCGCTCGAAGCCGGTGCCATCGCCCTGCTGGTCGGGCTGCTGGTGTACTTCCTCTGGCATCACCTGTGCCGCGCGCTGCGCTGGTCCATGGGCCATGCCATCGGCTGGGCCTGTGTGTTCTCGGTGGCGATCTCCGCCGGCATCGACATGTGGAAGCTGTTCTACATGGGCATCGTGCGGCTGGAGTCGCCGTTGTATGCGCGCATCTTCCTCTCCACCATCCACGACCCCAACGAACTGGGCAGCCGCGTGGTCCTGGAAATTGCCGGTGCGCTTGCCGGTGTTGCCTTGGGATGGGTCTTGTTCAGTGCGCGGTCATCCGCACAGAACGTCGATTGACGCAGGTTTTTCGTTGCGTGCAGGTTAAATCCCGCTGCGCTGAATGCTCGTCTTATGAGTCGCTCACCTGGCCCTAACCACCGTGCTAACGCATGCATGGCAGGCAGTGGTTAATGGGGCGTGTGCACCCCGGTCGCGGGGCAAAATCGATTCAGAAACGCGGTGGCAGGGTAGGTGCCGTGCGGAGACAACACGCCGCGCTACACCACCCAAAGGAGATCCACCTGATGACTATTCGCAACCGCAAGCCCCTGCTCGCCCTGATCGTTGCCGCCGGTAGTGTGCTGGCCGTCCCGGCCATGGCCCAGACCGCCCAGCAGCAGGCAGCCCAGGCACAGAATCAGGCGGCGCAGGCACAGCAGTCGGCGGCCCAGGCGGGCCAGGCGGCTGACCAGGCCTCCAATGCGGCGGCGGCTGCATCGGCGCAGGCCAGTGGCGGCGGCCAGACCTGGGCCAGCATCGATACCGATGGCAACGGCACCATCAGCAAGTCCGAGGCGCAGGTGAACGCGGGCCTGGCCCAGGTGTTCGACCAGGCCGACACCAACAAGGACGGCGAACTGACCGCCGACGAGTACAAGGCCTTCGTGGCCGCCCAGCAGGCGGGGGCGGGCGCGGGCACGGCCGGCGGCAACTGATCGCCGCCTGATTCGGGAAAAACCGGTGCATGGGGACCCGGGCGGCTGTGGCCGCCCGGGTTTTTGTTGCCCGCGTCGCCCCTGTATCCTTGTCGCATGAACGCCTCCACGCCTGCGCGCTCGCGCGCCATCGGCCTGGTCGGTTTTGACGGTGACGACACGCTGTGGAAGAGCGAGGACTACTACCGCAAGGCCGAGCAGGATTACCTGGACCTGCTGTCGCGCTATGTCGATGTGCACGACACCCAGACCGCCCGCCACCTGCTGGAAGTGCAGCAGCGCAACCTGGCCGTGTTCGGCTACGGCGTGAAGGGCATGGTCCTGTCGATGATCGAAGCCGCCATCGACATCACCGGCCAGCGCATCGACGCCAAGGACATCCAGCGCATGCTGGACATCGGCCATGACACCCTGCGCCACCCGGTCGACCTGATCGACGGCGTGCGCGAATCGGTGGCCGCCATCGCCGAGCACTACCCGGTGGTACTGATCACCAAGGGCGATCTGTTCCACCAGGAAGCCAAGATCAATGTGGCCAACCTGCGCGAATTGTTCCCACGCATCGAGATCGTCTCGGAAAAGGACCCGGAGACCTACGCCCGCGTGCTGGCCGAGTTCGACCTGCCGATGCAGCAGTTCGTGATGGTGGGCAACTCGCTGCGTTCGGACATCGAACCGGTGGTGACGCTGGGCGGTTGGGGCGTGCATACCCCGTACGCCGTGACCTGGGCGCATGAAACCCAGCATGGCGTGGCCGACGACGAGCCGCGCATGGTCACCGCCGATACCGCCTGGGATTGGCCGGCCGCGCTGGCTGCCATCGAGGCCAAGGCGGCTGCCACGGCCTGACAGGGCCGGGCGGCTGCGGCAGAATCGGGGCATGAACCGTGTCCCGACCCTGCTGCTGTCGCTCCTGCTGCTGTCGCCCGCCACCGTGCTGGCCCAGCAGACTGCCGAGCGTTCGGCGGCCTATACCGTGGAAACCGGTGACCGTTGGCTGGATGCCCAGCTGCAGGACATCAACCACTACGCCGAACGCTACCCCGATGCCTTCCTCGATGAGGTATCGCGCTATGCCGACGTGCCGCGCGCGTACATCAGCGCGCTGTTCACCACCCATGGCTGGCAGGCCGGCGATATCTACTTCGCCTGCTTCTGGGCCAAGGCCAGCGGCCAGACCTGCCGTGACAGCGTGCGCGCCTTCAGCCAGAACCCCGACGGGGGTTGGGAGGCGGTGGTCACGCGCATGCCGGTGAAGCCGGACAATCTGCACCTCCGCGCCGTGCGCCACGCCGTCGTGGCCAGCTTCGAGCACTGGGACCGGCCGATCACCCTGGATGCCACCCTGAAGCGCCAGCTCAACCGGTAGTGCCGGCCGCTGGCCGGCTCCCGCTGCGTTGCCGGCCAGCGGCCGGCACTAGCGGCATGTTGCTGTGCGTATCGCCGCCATCGCGCACTCCGGCGACAATAGGGTTCTCGCCGTTCCCCGTTCCCGCATTCGAGTGACTGATGAGCGCCTCTTTCGTTTCGCCTGATGTGATCCGCCGCCTGTTCGCCCAGGCCATGTCCCGCATGTACCGCACCGAAGTGCCGCTGTACGGCACCCTGGTGGAACTGGTGGAGCGGATCAACGCGCAGGTGCTGGACCAGGACCCGGCGCTGGCCGCGCAGCTGCAGCGCAACGACGAACGCGCGCGCCTGGACGAAGAGCGGCACGGCGCGATCCGCGTGGGCACCGCGCAGGAACTGGCCACGCTGCGCCGCCTGTTCGCGGTGATGGGCATGTTCCCGGTGGCCTACTACGATCTGTCGGTGGCCGGCGTGCCGGTGCACTCCACGGCATTCCGTCCGCTTACCGGCGCGGCCCTGGCGCAGAACCCGTTCCGCGTGTTCACCTCGCTGCTGCGCCTGGAGCTGATCGAAGACGAGACCCTGCGTGCCGAGTCCGCACGCATCCTCGAGCGCCGCCGCATCTTCACCGAGGGCGCACTGGCACTCATCGACCAGGCCGAGCGTGATGGTGGCCTGTCGCAGGCCGATGCCGAGCGCTTCGTTGCCGAAGCGCTGGAAACCTTCCGCTGGCACGGCGATGCCACTGTTGACCTGCCCACCTACCACGCGCTGCACGATGCGCACCGGCTGGTGGCCGACGTGGTCAGCTTCCGCGGCCCGCACATCAACCACCTCACCCCGCGCACGCTGGATATCGACGCCGCACAGGCGGCCATGATCGAACACGGCATGGCGGCAAAGGCGGTCATCGAAGGCCCGCCGCGCCGCGCCTGCCCGATCCTGCTGCGGCAGACCAGCTTCAAGGCGCTGGAAGAGGCGGTGCATTTCCCGGGTGGCGAAGGTGGCGCTGCCGGTACGCACACCGCGCGCTTTGGCGAAATCGAGCAGCGTGGCCTGGCCCTCACCCCGAAGGGCCGCGCGCTGTACGACCAGCTGCTGGCGCAGGCACGCGACGCCGGTGGCGCCGGCAGCACCGGTGGGGATTACGGCCAGCGCCTGCAGGCGGTGTTCGCCAGCTTCCCCGATGACCACGACACGCTGCGTCAGGAAGGGCTGGGCTATTACCGCTACCAGCTGACCGACGCCGGCCGCGCCGCACCGGAACGCGTGGCCGATCTGCCGGCCGAAGTGCTGGTGGCCACGGGTCTGGCCACGGCCGATCCCATCGTCTACGAAGATTTCCTGCCGGTCAGCGCGGCCGGTATTTTCCAGTCCAACCTGGGCGGCGAAGAACAGCGCGCGTATGCCGCGCACGCCAACCGCGAAGCGTTCGAGCAGGCGATGGGCGTGGCGGTGAACGATGAGTTCGAGATCTACGAGCTGCTGCAGGCTGAATCGCTGGCAGCGCTGCGCACGGTTTGAAGGTAGCGCCGGCCGCTGGCCGGCTTTTCCGACAGCCGGCCAGCGGCCGGCTCTACCTGGGGTCAGATCCCTTTCCGTATCCGGGGTCAGATCCCTTTTCGGCAGAAAAGGGCTCTGACCCCGAACGCCATCACGCCTTCATCGTGCCGGTATCCAGCCAACGCTGGTGCCACGACAACGCTTCCGGCAGCAGGTGCGGGGTATGCTTGCCGTAGCTCTCGCGGCTGGCGCGGTCGAAGTAATCCTGCAGCTGCGGGCGGAAATCCGGGTGCGCGCAGTTGTCGATCAGCACCTGCGCGCGCTTGCGCGGGGTCAGTCCGCGCAGATCGGCCAGGCCCTGTTCGGTCACGATCACCGACACGTCGTGTTCGGTGTGATCGACGTGGCTGGCCATCGGCACGATCGCCGAAATGGTGCCGTTCTTTGCCGTGGACGGGCTCAGGAACGCCGACAGGAAACCGTTGCGGGCGAAGTCACCCGAACCGCCGATGCCGTTCATGATGCGGGTGCCCATCACGTGCGTCGAATTGACGTTGCCGTAGAGGTCCACTTCGATCATGCCGTTCATGCCGATGCAGCCCAGGCGGCGCACCAGTTCCGGGTGGTTGGAGATTTCCTGCGTGCGCATGATGATGCGCTCGCGGTAGAAATCGATGCGTTCCTTGAACGTCTCGTTGGCCTGCGGGCTCAGCGCGAAGCCGGTGCACGAGGCATAGCTCAGCACGCCGTCACGCAGCAGGTCCAGCATGCCGTCCTGGATCACCTCGGTGAACGCGGCCAGATCGCGGAAACCGCTCTTGGCCAGGCCGGCCAGCACCGCATTGGGAATGTTGCCCACGCCCGACTGCAGCGGCAGCAGGTTCGGCGGCAGGCGGCCCTTCTTCACCTCGTGCTGCAGGAACTCGATCAGGTGCGAAGCAATCTGCTCGCTGGTCGCATCGATCGGGCTGAACGGGCTGTTGCGGTCCGGGCCGTTGGTGCGCACCACCGCCACGATCTTGTCCGGGTCGCAGCGCAGCGCGGTATCACCGATGCGGTCGTTGGCATTGACCAGCGGAATCGGCTTGCGGTGCGGCGGCAGTGCGGTGCCGTAGTAGATGTCATGCATGCCGTCCACGCCGGCCGGCTGCCAGTCGTTGACCTCGACGATGACCTTCTTGGCCAGGTCCAGCCAGGTCTTGTTGTTGCCCACCGAGGTGGAAGGCACCAGCGAACCGTCCTCGCGGATGGCCGACACCTCGATCACCGCCGTGTCGATCTCGCCGTAGAAGCCGAACCACACATGCTGGGCGACATGGCTCAGGTGGATGTCGATGTAATCCAACTTGCCCTCGTTGATGCGGTTGCGCGCATCCGGGTCGCTCTGGAACGGCATGCGCATGGCGATGCCATCGGCCTTGGCCAGCGCGCCATCCAGTTCCGGTGCGGTCGAGGCGCCGGTCATCAGCTTGATCTGGAACGGCTGGCCCTGGGCGTGCACCGCCTCGATGCGGCGGGCGAGTTCGACCGGAACGGCCTTGGGGTAACCGGAACCGGTGAAGCCACTCATGGCGACGGTTTCACCGGGCTGGATCAGCGCGGCTGCGGCCTCGGCGGAGACCACGCGGTCACGGAGACGCGCGTTGGCGATGCGATCAACAGACATGACGACACGTGTTTCAGGGGGGAATGGCGATTATCGGCCATCCCCTGCCGTACGGGGCGTTCTACCTTCGTGGAATGGCTTTTCCGGGCTGCGGGCTACCGTACCCACCAGTTCTGTTTTGCAGTGCAGCGTGCAATGTCCTTCCGCAGCCCGCAGGATGGCCCTGCATCCCGACGTGGGGGAGGGAGCAGAGCCCGCTGGCAGTTCGCTGCAAGCGGGCTTTTTTATTGCTCGATGCCCAAGCTGAATACGCGCTGGGCGGGGTCGGATCCTTTTGCCAACGGCAAAAGGCTCTGACCCCATCCGCGGTAATCAAGGGGGTCAGAGCCCTTTGCCGATGGCAAAGGGATCCGACCCCATCCGGCCAGCGGCCGGCACTACCGGGTCGATACAATCGGGGCATGACCCTCGCCCCCGCTGAACTGCCCGCCACCCTGCAGCCTCTGGTCGACCGCGCGCTGGCGCGCCTGTCCCAGGCCGTGCCCGAGCCGCTCCCCGCCGAACAGCTGCCGTTCCTGGCCGCCCTGGCGGTGGCCAGCGACTTCGCCCTGGACACCCTGGTGCGTCAGCCGGCCCTGCTGGCCCATCTGGCCCAGCCCGGCTGCCCGCCGCTGCCACCGCCCGTGCTGGACCCGCAGCAGCCCAGCGATTGGCCCGCGCAGCTGCGCCGCTGGCGCACCGCCATGTCCACCCGCCTGGTCTGGCGCGATCTGGCCGGCCTGGATGACGTGCCGCAGACCCTGGCCGGCGCCACCACCCTGGCCGAAGCGTGCCTGCGCCTGGCGCTGGACGCGCTGCAGCAGGAATTCGCCCAGCGCCACGGCGTCATCCGCGACGACCACGGCCAGCCCCTGCAGCTGGTGGTGTTCGGCCTGGGCAAGCTGGGCGGTGGCGAGCTCAACTTCAGTTCCGATATCGATCTGGTCTACGCCTACGCCCAGGGCGGCGAATCCGATGGCCCGCGCCCGCTGGCGGCTGAGGAATACTTCGCCCGCCTCGGCCAGCGCCTGGCCAAGCTGCTGGACGACACCACCGTCGATGGGTTCAGCCACCGCGTCGACCTGCGCCTGCGCCCGTTCGGCAGTGCCGGCCGCGTGGCGTTGTCGTTCGCGGCGATGGACCAGTACTTCCAGCGCGAGGGCCGCGACTGGGAACGCTACGCCTGGTTGAAGGCGCGCGCGGTGGCGGGCGATATCGCCGCCGGTGAAGCGTGGCTGCAGACCCTGCGTCCGTTCGTCTACCGGCGCTATCTCGATTTCACCGCGCTGGACGGCCTGCGCGAGATGAAAGCGGCGATCACCGCCGAGGTCGCGCGCCGCGAGCTGCACGAAGACATCAAGCGTGGTGCCGGTGGCATCCGCGAAATCGAATTCCTGTGCCAGGCGCTGCAGCTGATCCGCGCCGGGCGCGAGCCCGTGCTGCGCGAGCGGCGCCTGCTGGTGGCCCTGCCCGCGCTGGTCAACGCCGGCCAGATCGCGCCCGAAGATGGTGCCGCGCTGGGCGAGGCCTATCTGTTCCTGCGCCGGCTGGAAAACCGCCTGCAGATGCTGCGCGACGCACAGACCCACGTGCTGCCCAGCGATCCGCTCGATCGCCAGCGCATCGCCCTCGGCCTGGGCTACCCGGCGTGGGATGACCTGCGCGCGGCCCTGACCGCGCAGCAGCAGCGCGTCAGCACCGAATTTGCCGCGCTGCTGGCCCCGCGCAAGGGGCAGGCCGCCCCCGACGCGCTGGCCAGCTACTGGCGCAGCCTGCCCGAAGGCAGCAACAGCGAACTGCTGGCCGAGGCCGGTTTCTTCGATGCCAACGGCGCCGACCAGTCACTGCGCGATTTCGCCCAGAGCACCGGCGTGAAGTCATTGTCCGATGCCGCGCGTGCGCGCCTGGACCGCGTGTTGCCGGCGCTGCTGCATGCCGCCACGCGTTCGCCGCAGCCCGATGCCGCACTCAAGCGCGTGCTGGGCCTGCTGCAGGCGGTACTGCGCCGGACCAGCTATCTGGCGCTGCTGGACGAACAACCCAGCGCCCTGGCGCGGCTCGTGGACGTGCTGGCGCGCAGCGCGCTGCTGGCCGAACGCCTGGTGGCCTATCCGCTGCTGCTGGACGAACTGCTGGATGTACGCGTCTCCGGGCCGATGCCGGATTTCGCCGGCATGCTGGCCGAATGCCAGCAGGTGCTGCCGGTGGAAGATCCCGAGTCGCAACTGCGCTGGCTCAATGAAACGCGGCTGGCCCTCAGCTTCCGCATGGCGATGGCCACGCTGGATGGCCGCCAGGGTGCCGTGGACAGTACCCGCCAACTGGCCGAACTGGCGCAGGCGGTGGTCATCACCGTGCTGAAACTGGCCGAGGCGGACATGCGCGCCGCGCATGGCATCGTGCCCGGAGGCCGCTTCGCCATCATCGGCTACGGCAGCCTGGGCGGGTTGGAACTGGGCTTCGGCTCGGATCTGGATCTGGTGTTCCTGCACGACCATCCTGCCGGCCTGGACGCCAGCGACGGCGCTCGCCCACTGGAACCTGGGCGCTGGTATGCGCGCCTGGCGCAGAAGGTGATGGCCCTGCTGGGCGCGGTCACCGCCGCCGGCCGCCTGTACGACATCGATGTGCGCCTGCGCCCGGATGGCGGCAAGGGCTCGCTGGTGTCCTCGTTGGCCAGCTACACCGAATACCAGCGCGAACGCGCCTGGACCTGGGAACACCAGGCCCTGGTACGCGCTCGCGGCGTGGCGGGTGACGCCAGCCTGCTGGCTGACTTCGAGCAGGTACGCGCACAGACCCTGGGGCGCGCGCGCGACCCCGGCACGCTGTATGCCGACGTGCTGAAGATGCGCGGGCGCATGCGCACCGAACTGGACCGCAGCGATGCGGCGCGGCTGGACCTGAAACAGGGTGCGGGTGGCGTGGTCGATCTGGAGTTCCTGCTGCAGACCGGCGTGCTGGATCGTGCCGTCCAGCACACCGCGCTGCTGCAGCCGCGCGATACACCCTCGCTGATTGATGCGCTGGCGGCTGCCGGTTTCCTGCCGGTTGGAACCGCACACGCGTTGCACGGCGCGCATGCCACGCTGCTGGACGTGGGCCTGGCCTGCACGCTGGATCGTCGCCCGCGGCTGGCGCCCACCACCCCGGCAATTGAAGAAGCGTGTGCGGCGATCCGTGCCGCGTGCGTGGCGGCGGAACTGCCGTTTGCCTGATCTTCAAGGGTAGATGCCAACCTTGGTTGGCATGAATGCAATGACCGGGCGGGAACCCGCTTTGGTAGGTGCCGACCGTTGGTCGGCACGCTCCGTCACCGCGCGCTGCGCAGCGGCGCCATCTTCCACAACAACGCACGGAACGGGGCCAGCAGGCACACGCCGATGGCCAGCTTCACTGCCAGATCGCCCGCCGCCCAACTCACCCACGGCAGGCCAGAACCGACAAACGCGATGGACCAGAAGATGATCGTGTCCAACGTCGCGCTGCAGGTGGTAGCCACCATCGGTGCACGCCACCAACTGCCACGGCGCAGGCGGTCGAACACGGTGATGTCCAGCAGCTGGGCCACGATGAAGGCCGTGCACGAGGCAATGGCGATGCGCGGCGTTGCCACCCACACCGACAGCAGCACCGCCACCAGGAAGCCGACCCACGCCACGCGGCGGGCAGGGCCCGGGCCGAAGCGGCGGTTGATCAGGTTGCTCACCAGGAATGCGACCGGGTAGCTGAAGGCGCCCCACGTCAGCCAATCGTTGATGGGGTACTGCACCAGCACGTTGGACAGCAGCACCACCGCGCCCATGGCCAGCACTGCCAGCACGAGCGCGCGCGGGGTCAGCGGGGCAAACACAGGGTCAGGACGCACGGACATGGCGAGCCGGGGGAAAGAGGGAACCGCCCATTATCCGCCCGGCCACGCGCAACACCAACATCGTCGGTTCAGCCTGGTGGCTGGAAACGCGGCGGGAGCGAGGCGTGCATCAGCGCCGGATTTCCACGTCGACGCCCTTGCTGGAGAGCTCTTTGCGACACTCAGCGCTGACCGGCGCGATTGGCAGCGGCAATGGGCCATCGCGTGAATCGCGCAGCGCTGGCTGCTCGCGATAGGCATCCAGCTGTTGCTGGCACTGGTAGGAGAGCGGGTCCAGTTCGGTGGGCGAACTCACGCAGGCGGTGAGCAGGGTGAGTGGCAGCAGGCACAGCAGGCGCATGGGAACTCCATTTCCGGGGAAGGCCTGGACCATCCTAAAGGGCATGGGCGCCCGTGCAACGGTAGAGCCGGCCGCTGGCCGGCTGATGTGCGGGGTTGCCGGCCAGCGGCCGGCACTACCCGTTGCTGGCCGGCAGCCGGCGCTACGCCAGGGTCAGGCGCGCGCTGACTTCGGCGGCCACCCGCGCGGTTTCACGCAGGGGCTCGATGCGGTCGTGCTGCCAATCCAGCCAGCGCGTCTGCAGCCGACCACGTTCGTGCAACTGCTGCTGGAAGCGGGCCAGTCGCCCCTGTGCGGTGTCGGCCAGGGCCACCATCACCGGCAGGCGCGTGGCGCTGGCTTCGGACAGCAGGTTCACCGAATCGGGCGATACCACCACCCGGTCGGCCCAGCCCAGCAGGCCGGCATAGGGGTTCACGCCGTCGCCGCCATCACCCCAGATCACGTGCGGCAGGTGGGCGAACATCGCGCGCAGCACATCGGCCAGGGCGGGCGGCGTGCGTCGCGAGGTGGTGGCCAGCAGGCTGCCGCCCTCGCTGCCTATCTGTTCGGCGAGTGCCTTGAACACCGCCACCATCGCCGTCTCGTCCCACGGGGCCAACGGCGTCGGCCCGCCCACCAGCAATGCGGTGCGTGGGCCGGGCAGGGCGCTGAAGTCGGCAAACGCGGCACGGCCCAGCGCCAGCCAGTCATCGTCCACCGGGTTCAGGCTGCCCACCAGGGTGAGCACGTTGCTGCCACGCAGGGCATCATGTTCGGGCACCACCACCAGATCCCAATGACGGGCAGGCAGCCTCGGGTCGAGAATCTGCACCGTGCGGCTGCCGCGCCCACGCAGCACGCGCAGCGCACCGGCCGCCTGGCGGCCACAGCCGATGGCCAGCGCGGGGGCCTGCGCCGCCAACGCGGCAAAGTCCTCGCCATAGCCATTCACATCGCCGGGCAGGCGCCGCGGCGCGAGCCACCGCCACGGCGCGCGGGGCTGCAGCACCAGCGGGTGGTGGGTGCCCTGGCGCAGCGCCGAGGCCAGCGCGACCGCCTGGCGGACATTGCCCGCACGGCCGTCAGTGACCGTCCACGGCGCGCTCGATCGTTTCACCATTGGCATTAATTCGTTTCAGCCCTGCTGGGTGTTGCAACAGTCGCGACACTCTACACTCCTGATCGTCGTTTCGCCCTGCGCCTGCCGCGGGCACTGACTTCCCTTTGTTGCCCTGGAGATCCACCGATGTCCCACGCGCTCGACGCTGCTGCACTGGACCAGTTGTTCCGCACTGCCCGTACCCAGAACGCCTTCCTCGACACGCCGGTGGAAGACGCCCAGCTGCACGCCCTGTACGAGCTGGTGAAGTGGGGCCCGACCGCTGCCAACGGCAGCCCGGCGCGCTTCGTGTTCGTGAAGTCGGCAGAAGCCAAGGCCAAGCTGGCCCCGGCGCTGTCCGAAGGCAACCACGACAAGACCCTGGCCGCCCCGGTCACCGTCATCGTCGGCTTCGATCAGGATTTCCACGAAAAGCTGCCGTACCTGTTCCCGCACACCGATGCCAAGGCCTGGTTCGACGGCCCGCGTGAAGGCCGCCACGAAGGCGCGTTCCGCAACGGCAGCCTGCAGGGCGCCTACCTCATCCTGGCCGCACGCGCGCTGGGCCTGGATGCCGGCCCGATGTCCGGCTTCGACAATGCCAAGGTCGACGAAGCATTCTTCGCCGGTACCAGCATCAAGTCGAATTTCCTGGTCAACCTGGGGTACGGTGACCCCTCGGGGCTGTTCCCCCGTCTGCCGCGCCTGTCGTTCGACGAAGCGGCGCGCATCGCGTAAGTCGCTGTATCGGTTTCGGGCCGCCCCCTTGGCGGCCTCTGCTGCACCCTTGGTACCCACCCTACGATTCCGGAGAGTTCCTCAGATGAGCGCCACCCGTAAACTGCTGCTGCCGCTGGCCCTGACCCTGGCCATCGCCGCCTGCTCCAAGCCGGCCGACACCGCTGCCCCGGCCGCTGATGCCGCTGCACCGGCCACCACCGAACAGGCTGCTGCCACCCCGGCTGCTGATGCCGCCGCTGCCGCCCCGGCTGCCGAAGCGATCCAGATCGCCTCGGGCACCTACAAGCTCGATCCGAGCCACACCGACGTGCTGGCCCAGTGGAGCCACTTCGGCTTCTCGCACCCGAGCGCGCATTTCGGCAACGCTGAAGGCACCCTGGTGTACGACGCTGCCGACGTGACCAAGTCCACCGTGGAAGTGAAGCTGCCGCTGAGCGGCCTGAACAGCTTCACCGCCAAGTTCGACGAACACCTGAAGAGCGCCGATTTCTTCGACGCCGCCAAGTTTGCCGATGCCACCTTCAAGAGCACCAAGGTGGAAGCCGCCGGCACCAACAAGCTGACCGTCACCGGTGACCTGACCATCAAGGGCATCACCAAGCCGGTCACCCTGGATGTCACCATCAACGGCGGTGGCGAGCACCCGATGGCCAAGGTGCCGGCCGCTGGCTTCGATGCCACCACCACCCTGAAGCGCAGCGATTTCGGCGTCGGCGCCTACGCCCCGAACGTCAGCGATGAAGTGAACATCCGCATCACCACCGAAGCTACCGGCGAAAAGCCGGCGGCGTGATGTAACCCGCTCACTCGTTGTGAGAAGGCAGAAGGCCCGCTGAAAAGCGGGCCTTCTTTTTTCTGGTGGAGTGGGGTGACCGCGCGGGAACCCGCTTTGGCTTGGGCCTGCGCCGGGACCTGCTTCCGGTAGAGTCGACTGTTAGTCGACTGCTTTTGGGGGATGCCCGAATCCCGCGCCATGCGCTAGTCGACCAACGGTCGACTCTACCCCCGTTGGAATATCCGGAATTCTGCCGGCCAGCGGCCGGCACTACCGCGCTCAGCGCTGGGCAATCAACCACGCGGCGCAGGCAGAGTCGACTGTTAGTCGATTGCGCTTCGCGGTGCGCCGGAATCGCGCGCTGCGCGCGCTAGTCGACCAACGGTCGACTCTACCCCCGTCGCGATATCCGGAATTCTGCCGGCCAGCGGCCGGCACTATCGCGCTCAGCGCTGGGCAATCAACCACGCGGCGCAGGCTTCGCTCGGGCTCTGCTTGGCCTTCACCGTCATGCCGCTGGCGCGTACGAAGGTCTGCGCGGCCTGCGCCACCACGTTGCGGGCGATCAACGCGGCCTGCTTGGTGGCGGCCTGCTGCTTGCGCAGCTGCACGATATGCACCGAGGGGCGGCCTGCCGGCGCGTACTTCTGGTCGCGGCGCAGCACGTCGGCTACCTGGGCCACTTCAAATTCGGCCTGCAGGAAACGGTGCTCGGCCTCCAGCAGCTCGCGCAGCGGCGCGCGCAGTGCCGCCGGGTCGGCGAAGGCGGCCAGTGCCGTGTCGCAAACAGCATCATCAGCGAAGCGGGTGCGCAGCTTGTCGATGCCGGCCAGGGTCAGTTTGCCCATGGAGGGCCTCACAGATGCGGGAAAGGAGCGCGATTGTGGCAGAGAACGTCGCAACGCGTTCCTGTAGAGCCGAACCCATGCTCGGCCTGCCTCGCCAAAAGCAGCCGAGCCTGGGCTCGGCCCTACAATGGGCCGCTGTTTCACACCATGGAGGGCAACACGATGCAGGAAGCGCAGTACTGGTTGAACGAATTCTGGGCAGGTCTGAGCGTGCTCGATCTGGCCGTTGGCAGCGTGCTGGGCGTTCTGCTCGGGCTCGGCATCGGCATGGCCCTGTGGTACGCGCTGCATCGCCGCCGCTGGCTGCAGCGTCAACGGCGCTGGCACCACTGGCTGCTGGCCAGCTACGTGGTGCTGCTGCCGCTGGGCACCGCCTTCTTTGGCCTGCAGTTGGGGTTCACTGCGGGTGCGCACCGCGCGCTGCTCAAGCAGATGGACCATTTCCAGCCGCACCTGCAGACCCTGGTGGGCGCGTGGAGCGTCAGCTTCACCGATTCGCTGGATGACCCGCGCATGCGCGAGGCCCTGCGCAGCCAGGGCACGGTGGGGGACGTCGCGGATGCCGTCGCGTCGGCCTATCTGAGCGAGCACCCGCTGCCGCTGGCCGATCGCCTCGGCGATGGCGTGCTGGCGCGTGGTGGCGGCTGGGTCATCGGCAAGGTGCGCGAAGGCGTGCTGCGCGGCCTGGTGGAAGACACCCTGGTGGACAAGGCCGGTGTGGTGGGCGTGGAGCCCAAGGTCGTACGCGAGGCGCTGACCATGCACGTGGACGAACTCCTGCATACGCGCGGCGTGGTGCGGCTGGTGAAGGCGCAGATCAACGGCATGATGCCCGGCGTGTACTTCGGGCTGCTGCTGCCGTGGCTGGTCATCCTGCTGCTGGTGGGGCTGGAAATCTGGGCCGCGCACCGGTTCGGGTGGGTGCGCCGGGTGGCGCCCAACGCGGTCGTGCCGGATGCTGGCCCGCAATTGCAGGATCCGGCCGAGGGTTGATGAGGTTGCCGGCCAGCGGCCGGCACTACCTGGTTCTCACCCACCGTGCCTCAATCGCCGTCGGTTTCGTCCGGGTGTGCCTTCCAGTAACCCGTTGAACGGATCCAGTCGCGCGGTACGCCCAGGTGGCCTTCGATGAACTTGCGCATCATCCGTGCGCGGCGCGATTCGGTGGCAATCCAGTAGAACGTGTCGCCGTCGGGTGCCTCGAAGTCGGTCAGCATGTCTTCCAGCAGCGTGCTGCTGGCTGCCGGGAAGCCGTTGCGCTCCAGCCAGTGGATGCGCACGTTCTCGTACTGCGGCAGGTCCTGGCGCTCGTCCTCGTCGCTCACCTCGATGTACGCCTGCACCTCGGCGCCTTCGGGCAGCACGTCCAGCCAGCGGGCAATGGCCGGCAGCGCGGTTTCATCGCCCATCAGAACGTAGGCGTCGTAATCATCAGCCACCACGAACGAGCCACGCGGGCCGCCGATCGACAGCGTGTCGCCCGGCTGCGCGCGTTCGGCCCACGGCCCGGCAATGCCCTGGTCGTGCAGCACGAAGTCGATGGCCAGCTCGCCGGTCTCGTGGTCCCACCAGCGCGGGGTGTAATCGCGCGCCACCGAATGTTCCTTGCCCTCGGGGTAGCGCGGGCCCTCGGCGGTCATTACCGGCAGCACCATCTCGCCGCTGCTGTTGGGGAAGAACAGCTTGATGTGGTCATCGGGGCCGGGCGAATCGAAACCGGCCAGGTCGGCACCGCCCAGCACCACGCGGCGCATGTGCGGGGTCACGGTCTCGGTGCGCAGTACGGTCAGGTGGCGGAAGCGCACATCCAGGCGCAGCCGCGAATTTTCATGTGAGGTCATTGCAGTACCTGTACTAGGCAAGCGCGCGCCATCGCGCGCGTGGAAGGGGGAACGACCTGGCGGGCGTCAGTCTGGCTCGGTCGGGGTAACACGGTAGGGCGCATCGGCCAGCGCACCGTTCAGCAGGGCCGAGGCGCGCGACAACTGCTCGGCCACCGCCTCGGCCTCGCCCTCGCTCCAGCGGCCGTGGTGGCGCACCAGCGCCTGCTTGAATTCGCGCAGGGCGGTGGCCAGCGGCGGCGGCAGCGAGGCCTTGGTGATCTCGCGGGCGCGGTCGAAGGCGCGGCGCTGGGCCAGGCGTACCTGGGTGCGCTGCACCTTCAGCTCGAATTCGCCCGCCGCGGTGATGCGGAACACGCGGCGGCCGTCCTCTTCTTCCGACGCCACCCAGCCGGCCTGCTCGAAGCTGGCCAGCAGCGGGTACATGGTGCCGGCGCTGGGGGTGTAGGCCTGCATGAACAGCCCGCTGATGTGCTGGATCAGCTCGTAGCCGTGGCGCGGCTGTTCACCAATCAGTGCCAGCACCAGCAGGCGCAGGTCGCCCCGGCTCAGCACCCGCGGCTGACCGTTGCGGCGGGGGATGGCGGGCGCGTCGGGTTTGCTGGTCTTGGCGGTAGCGGTCCGGCTCATTTCGATATATCGGTAACGAGTGTGCAAACGATATATCGATAGGCGGGGCCGGGCAAGCACGCTTTCGGCCACACCGATGTGCAAAATGGGCCACGGGGCCAGGCAGGGCAAGGGGTTGGGGCAGGGCGTGCGCGCGCTGCAAGCCACTATTGCGTGGCCCGGCATCCGTGCCGGGCCACGCAACAGCAACCGCAGAAAGCCCCGGTGGACGGGGCGGGCAGACAACGCGGCGAACCGCTGGAAGGGGCCTGCTCCCCACCGACGGTGCGGACCGACCGACGCAGCGTCCAGAGCCATATGCGACAAGGCTGTCAGATATACGGTGGCGTACCGTCAGACAAGGCCTACGACGGCCCAGATTGCCCTACGGCGGTCATGCGTGGCGGTAACACTGCGTCCTGCACGTGGGCGCAGCAGGCCAAAAGCGACACCCGGCGCGGGGCCATACGGCGGAAAAAACAGAGGGTTAAGCCCACTTGTCCCGGCCCCGCGTGGCCCGGGACAGGCCTTGCGGACATGGGCTTTACGCATCCATACGGCAGCGTAGCCAAACGACGCAAGCCCTTGGTGCGCTACACTTTGCGGTCTAGATATCTATACAACAGTCGCGCGCGTGCGTGCGGTAATTGGGAGCGCTAATGAACTGGTTGAACGAAGTGCTGAACAACGACACCAATCCTGTGGAAACCCAGGAGTGGATCGAGTCGTTGAAGGCCGTCATTGATGTCGAGGGCCCTGAGCGCGCGCATCAGCTGCTGGAAGGCATGGTGGAACTGACCCGTCGTTCGGGTGCGTACCTGCCGTTCTCTCCCACTACCGAATACGTCAACACCATCGATCCGCAGCTGGAGGCCAAGAGCCCGGGCAACGCGGAACTGGAATGGCGCATCCGCTCGATCATCCGTTGGAACGCGATGGCCACCGTCGTGCGTGCCAACCGCAAGCCGGGCGACCTGGGCGGCCACATCGCCTCCTTCGCCTCCGGCGCCACCCTGTACGACGTGGGCTTCAACCACTTCTGGCGCGCCCCCAGCGACAGCCACCCGGGCGACCTGCTGTTCATCCAGGGCCACAGCGCCCCGGGCATCTACTCGCGCGCCTTCCTGGAAGGCCGCATCAGCGAAGAGCAGCTGGACAAGTTCCGTATGGAAGTGGACGGCGGTGGCCTGTCGTCCTACCCGCACCCGTGGCTGATGCCGGACTTCTGGCAGACCCCCACCGTGTCGATGGGCCTGGGCCCGCTGGCCGCCATCTACCAGGCGCAGTTCATGCGCTACCTGGAAAACCGTGGCCTGATCGAAAAGTCCGACCGCAAGGTGTGGTGCTTCATCGGCGACGGCGAGAGCGACGAGCCGGAAACCCTGGGTGCCATCGCGCTGGCCGGCCGTGAAGGCCTGGACAACCTGATCTTCGTGGTGAACTGCAACCTGCAGCGCCTGGATGGCCCGGTGCGCGGCAACGGCAAGATCATCCAGGAACTGGAAGGCGTGTTCCGTGGCGGCGGCTGGAATGTCATCAAGCTGCTGTGGGGCGGTTACTGGGATGCCCTGCTGGCCAAGGACACCAATGGCGTCCTGAAGAAGCTGATGATGGAAACCGTCGACGGCGAATACCAGAACTGCAAGGCCTTCGGCGGCGCGTATACCCGCGAGCATTTCTTCGGCAAGTACCCGGAAACCGCCGCCATGGTGGCCGGTCTTTCCGACGACGACATCTGGCGCCTGAACCGTGGTGGCCACGACCCGCACAAGGTGTACGCCGCCTACCACCAGGCCGTGAACACCAAGGGCATGCCGACCGTCATCCTGGCCAAGACCGTGAAGGGTTACGGCATGGGCAGCGCCGGTGAGGCACTGAACCCGACCCACCAGACCAAGAAGCTGGATGACGAAGCCGTTCGCCACTTCCGCGACCGCTTCAACATTCCGGTGACCGACGCGCAGCTGGCCGATGGCCAGGTGCCGTTCTACCACCCGGGCCCGGATTCGCCGGAAGTGCAGTACCTGCAGGAACGCCGCAGCGCCCTGGGCGGTTACCTGCCGCAGCGCCGCCGCAAGGCCGACAAGAGCTTCAACGCACCGAAGCTGGAAACCTACGAGCGCCTGCTGAAGAGCAGCGGCGAGCGCAGCTATTCCACCACCATGGCCTTCGTGCAGAGCCTGAACATCACCCTGCGTGACAAGGAACTGGGCCCGCACATCGTGCCGATCGTGGCCGACGAAGCCCGTACCTTCGGTATGGAAGGCCTGTTCCGCCAGATCGGCATCTACGCGCCGTTCGGCCAGAAGTACAAGCCGGTCGACGCCGACCAGCTGATGTTCTACCGCGAAGACCAGAGCGGCCAGGTGCTGCAGCAGGGCATCAGCGAGCCGGGCGCCATCAGCTCGTGGATGGCCGCCGGCACCAGCTATTCGGTGAGCAACGTGCCGATGCTGCCGTTCTACATCTACTACTCGATGTTCGGCTTCCAGCGCGTGGGCGACATTGCCTGGCAGGCTGCCGACATGCGTACCCGCGGCTTCCTGCTGGGCGGCACCGCCGGCCGCACCACGCTGAACGGTGAAGGCCTGCAGCACGAAGATGGCTTCAGCCACTTGGTGGCCGGCGGCATTCCCAACGTGCGCAGCTACGACCCGACCTTCGGCTTTGAAGTGACCGTGATTCTGCAGCACGGCACCAAGGCCATGATGGAAGACCAGGTAGACGAGTACTACTACCTGACCCTGATGAACGAAAACTACACCCACCCGGAAATGCCGGAAGGTGCAGCCGAAGGCATCGTGAAGGGCATGTACCTGCTGACCGACGCCGGCAAGCCCAAGAAGGGCGAGCTGCGCGTGCAGCTGCTGGGTTCGGGCACCATCCTGCGTGAAGTGATTGCCGCCGCCGAGCTGCTGGACAAGGACTTCGGCGTGACCGCCGACATCTGGTCCTGCCCGAGCTTCAACGAGCTGCGCCGTGACGGCTTCGATGCCGAGCGTGCCAACCGCTTCCACCCGGAAGGCGAACAGCGCAAGGCCTACGTGACCGAGCTGCTGGAAGGCCGCCAGGGTCCGGCGATTGCCGCCACCGACTACGTGCGTGCGTATGCGGACCAGATCCGCGCGTTCGTGCCGATGTCGTACACCGTGCTGGGCACGGATGGCTTTGGTCGTTCGGATACCCGCGCGAACCTGCGTCGCTTCTTCGAGGTTGACCGGTACTACATCGCGCATGCCGCGATTGCGGCGCTGGCTAAGGATGGGAAGATGACCGGGAAGGATGTGGCCCGGGCGATCAAGCAGTACAAGATTGATCCGGAGAAGGCTAACCCTGTTGGGGTTTGAAGTAGGAACGAGTAAATCTCTACAGAGGGGCGACCAGTTGGTCGCCCCTTCTGCATTTAGGGAGGAACTGCGGGATCTTAGATGAGGCTTGGAGGGATGCGACGAGTAACATGTCGATATCGTGCATCTGCTCAATAAGCGTTATCAATGGGGTAGTGCTCGTGTTACCTTTCTACAAAGAAAAGCTGGGTGCAGGGGGAAAAGAATGGCAGTTGCTGAGATTGAAATTCAATCGCTAGCAGATGTGATGGATAACGTGGAAAAATGGCTTGCGGCCAGTCCGGGTCCGAAGTGGTTTCGAGGATCTGGTAATCATCCAGACTACAAGCTTCTGCCTACGTTGTTTCGACACAGTGGAGTGGTTGGAGACCCTTCGCAAATCCTACCCTTGGAGGCTCGACTAAAGTCCCGATTCTTGCAGACTAGCGCTCCTTTCTTGCGCAACGAGCCAAATACTGATTTTGATTGGCTTTTCCTGCAACAGCATTACGGCGTCCCCACTAGGTTGCTGGATTGGAGTGAGAATCCATATATCGCGTTGTATTTCGCGATTTCGAGCAGTCCCCCGGGGGCGGATGCGTGTGTCTGGATGCTGGATCCTATACTTTGGAACAAGAGTGCTTTGAATAATCCGCACTTGGATAGAGTTCCCGATCCAACTATGCCGACGGCCTTGCAGTTTCTCAGGGACCCCGGGGATGATTTTGCACCCTCTGATCCTATAGCGATCCTAGGCAATCATACTAATAACCGAATAACGGCGCAGAGGGGCACCTTTGTCATGTTCTGCCGGTCGCCGGAGAGCATGGAGTCAAAAGCCTACGCGCCCAATGCGCTTGTTTCGCTTCGAGTTCCAGAAGCTAAGAAGGCGGGGCTTCATAGTAAGCTTTTGAGCATCGGTTATACGCACTCCGTTATCTATCCTGATCTTTCGGGATTGGGTATGGAGATAAAGACTACTTTTGGGTTCTGAATATGGATAACGTCTTTGTCGTTCGGCCGTTCGCTACTAGTAGTATTTCTTGGTGGTACGCGGAACGTGAGCTTCTTGATCTGTCCCCGCCTTACCAGAGGAAGTCTGGCGTGTGGAAGCAGAGTGATCGTGCCTTCCTGATAGACTCCATAATTAACGGGTACGACGTTCCAAAGTTCTATGTTGCAGATTTTAGTTATTCTGGAAGTCGGCTAAACACCAGTGGAAAGCCCTATGCAGTGATTGACGGACGGCAAAGGTTTGAAGCAATATTCGGGTTCCTCGATGGGGAATTTCCACTGAATAAGGACTCAATGTATCTTTCTGATAGTGGAGTTTCGCTGTCTGGATTATATGCCAAGGATCTTCGTGAGAGGCATCCTAGGATAATGTCAAGAATTGAGGCGTTCTCGCTCTCTGTGATGTCCGTCATCACTGACCAGGAGAGCCGAATCAATGATCTATTCATAAGACTTAATAGAAGTAAGTCACTCACCGGCGCAGAGGTCCGGAGTGCAATGCAGGGGGTTGTTCCTGCTTACATACGTGAGATTTCTGAAACTCCGTTCTTTCGCGAGTGTGTTTCGTTCAGTAACTCTAGAAAGCAACATGAGAATGTGGCCGCTAAGCTTCTATTGCTGGAGCACCGGGGTGACTTCGTAGATACAAAAAAGGCTACGCTCGATAGGTTTGTTTCGGAGGCAATGCTTCAGGAGCAGGGCTTTGATAAAGCATTTGATAACGTGAAGAGCGTTCTGTCTAGAATGCGACGAGACTTCGAGAAAGACGATTCGCTATTGAAATCGTCGGGAAATCTTCCCGTCTATTACTGGGTCTACAGGAAGGGCGTAGAAAACCCTGCCGGACATTCGATCAGGGATTGCATTTTTGAGTTTGAAGATCAAAGGAAAAATGGTGCATACGCTGAGGGGCTGTCTGCTTACAGTCTTGCGTCGCGGAGTGCCAATGATGAGTACACCTACAAAACGCGATATGAAATCCTGAGGAGTTTCATTGTTTCTCATGATTGTTGATGAAAGGCCCGCCTAGGAGGCGGGCCTTTTTTTACTTGTATATTTTATAACTGTTCCATGCGCATATTCCCTCTTCTCTCTATAGACAATTACATATCCAGGCAAAGCTGTGATCTGCCATTTGGCGCCGAGAGAGCGGGAGATTTTAAGAAGTGCGGAGCCGACTGACTCGTTCTTGTTGAATTGCGGTGCTGCACAATTGGCTAAATCTGCGTGAGGCGCCTTCTTTCTGTTGGTCTCAAATCTAATTAAGTATGGTGTATTTTTCTTCAGGATAATCAAGGCATCAGCAATCGTTTTGGACTCAATCAATGCCTCGCCGACAGACCAATCAAGGTCAATAGGATAGAGTGAATCAAAGTGAGATTCTTTGACTCCAGATGTGTCTCTTTGACGTCCCGGGTCGTTTGATCCAAACCCGCTTGTGTTCCAAAATGCGGGTGTTTTTTGCTTTTTATAGTAAGCAATCAGTGATGACTCTAGATCCATCGCTGAATAGACGTAGACGCGAAGAGATAAAAACTTGACATCCTTTTTTTCGATATTTTTTCGCGAGCTTATCTTGTTTGCGTGCCTTAAAAGCCTCTTTCTGAGGCCAGCCTCTAGATCCGTCTTTCCAATGTAAGCTAGCTCTCCCTTATAGAAGAGCTGATAAACCCCTTGTCCGTCCCCACTTATGCCCATGGCGGTAATGTTGGATTCGCTCAGCGTCGCTGGCTTCATTCGCCGTAACTGGGCGACGATCTGATCGCGAAGCGCGGTCGGTAGGTCGAACTCTAATGTCGAACTATACGACAAGGGAAATTTCCTCCGTAATGAGGCTAAAAATAAACGGCTAGCTATTGTCCCCGACAAACATTTGAGACAAGCAGGCGGGCAGGGCACGGAGATATGTCTCAGCATCTTCAAACACGCGCAGCTGAGATTCAGGGCGTTCAGCAAGGCGCAACGCCCACTCTCGTCCTGGATGGAGTACATCCCACCGAGGCCTCATTCCGGCATGCCGTCCCTTGCCGGGATTGTGATTGCCAAATCCATCAATCAGCGAATTCCACACAGGAGTGAATCGAGAGATGATCAGCGACTCGCCTAGTGGAATCCAAATATCATCGACAACCAGGAATCGGCAAAAGAAGTCTTCAATGTTCAAGTTCGTCGCTGACTTGATGCTGTCCGCGTGCTCCTTGAGCCTCTTAAATAGGACTTTCCCCGGAGGCACGTCTGTGCCCGCGCCCATGCGAGCACCGGCCGGAACCGCCTTGCCGACATAGATAGGCAGCATGAACTTCCCATCATTGTTCAGGCGCGTTACCTGCGCGTAGGCCTCAAAATCACCCGTGTAATAAATTGCATAGATGCCCGCGCCATCAAACTGAGGCAGCTGGCCGAGTGGATGTACTTCCTTAGTCAGCAATGCCTCAGCAACACTAGCGCCAAGGTTCTTCTTATCCAAAGGATTGAACGGAATTACTTTGGCAGTCATGCGCGCTTCTTTTTCGTCGATGCTTCATTCTTGGCGATTTGCGACAGGCCCGCAATCGCTAGCTGCTCGGCAACACTCGCGGCCACCCTCTGGCCCAGCAGTACTGGAACGGCATTGCCAAGCTGTCGCATGGTTTCAGACCAGCTTCCATGGAACTGGAAGCCATCCGGGAAAGTTTGGATTCGAGCACTCTCGCGAATCGTGAAGTACCGAACCGAACCGTCGTCCTTCACCAGCATGTTTTCACCGCCGGGCACACCGTGACCGCCAGCCTTAAGCGTTTTAGCCGGCAGATCTAGGGGGCTGCCGGTATGGCCGGGGTACGCGCGCGCGCCTGCTTGATAGATATGGTTGGCGAATTTCTTGGCGTCACGGCTCTCCGGATCGGGCAAGCCTTGTAGAGCATCCCGAACCGTTCGCCACGCTTGGGTCGGCAACATCGTGCGGAACTGCTGCAGCTTGGCCACCCGAGCTGCAAGTTTTGGCGGAGTTTTAGGCTGACGTATGCCGTGGCGCTTCCAGTAGACGCCCGTCACCCACTGGTCGTGCAAGAGTGCGTCGTAGCTGTGAGTCTCAGACGGGAACGACCATTCCACACCCAGATCGTCTCTGAAGCCCACGAGGAAGACGCGTTCGCGCTTCTGGGGGACGCCAAAGTTCGCTGCGTTTACCAGCGTAGGAATCACGTTGTACGTGTTGCCCTTACCTTTGCGCTTGCCCGATGTCTTCTCAACCTGGAGGCGCGCCAGATGATCGGACCAATCTTCGTCCTTCCGAGGCGGAACGTCAGGGAACTCCAACTGCAACTGAATGTAATAGAAGTAATTCGCAAACTTCGCGCGCGTGAGGCCTTTGACGTTCTCTACGATGAAAGCCTTGGGCCGCAACTGCCGAATGATGTCCACAGTAGCCGGGAACATGTCACGGCCGTCTTCGTGGGCCTTGTGCTTGCCGCCAATGGAAAACGGCTGGCAGGGCGGACCGCCTGCCAGTAGCTCGATATCCTGGGGAACCGAGGACCAGTCAAAGGATCGAACGTCACCTTCGTGGAGTGTCCAGTCTCGGACGAGAGGGTAGTCGCGGCGCTGATTCTCCCGAACGGTATCGCACGCCCATTTATCCCATTCGACCACGGCCAGGTGCTCGAAACCGGCAATTTCGCAACCCATGGCCAGACCGCCGGCACCTGCGAAAAGCTCAACCGATCTCATTCCAGTACTCCAATAAATTCTGATTAGGCAAGCGCTTAGCTCGCATTGGTATCGACGTGATCAAGCTTCTTCCGAGGCAAAGGCTGAGGCTGCTGGACTCAAAGAGATTTCCATCCCCAACGCAGCAAGCACCGCGATTAGCTTTCGGCTCCCCAGCTCAGGAAGGTGCCCTCTCTCGAATCGAGAGAGCAGCTCGGCCGTGACGCCGCTCGTTCTAGCAACGTCAATCTGCTTCAGGCCCAGCTGCTTGCGTCTTGCTGCCACTTGGCAGCCCAGTTCTTGAAGGGTGATCACGTACCGGTGTCCGGCTCCGACATGCCGCAATTATTGATCTATACGTCAAGTGAGGCAAGCAAAATCCAGACGCGTAGCATCCGTTTCCCCTGTCTCAAGAAGTGAGACAAGCAGGCTAGATCCAAGAACATTGCGAGCGGTGCCAGGCGAGGGATTCAGCGCTAGCCACCATGTCTGCAGAGATCGGTGATGTCAGCGCTGAACCGTCCAGATCACCGTAGGTTGATTGGCGCAGTGCCGGCGCGACCGCAATCCTCCGAGAGTCAGGATCGACCGCCACCAAGTACAAGTCAAAGAGAGTATGGATGTCCGCACGCAGGAGCAATCCATTGCTCACGGCATTGCTTGCTTGTCCGAGGTAGGGATGGATGTGAGCCGCCTCCAGCGCGTCAACGACGTCACAGCCGCTCATCGCGCAATGCCCTCCGTACGCCTTTAGAAGGCTAGTCCGAAATGCTGGTTGGCCGCGACGGCGGACAATGGCAGCTAGAACCCTTTGCCGCTCATCAACGACGTCCGAAGGCGAAAAGCTACCAGAAGCAACGGCAGACTCGGCCTCCCGCTCCAAGAGATGCCTCGTTGGGCCTGACACCAAGCTGGGAGTGGCAGTCGACTGGGTAAGTAGCCTGGCCAAGATGGCCTCGACCCTGGTGCCGACGTTCGCCGCTGGTCGCAATCCGGGAAGCCACTCCTCACCAGCCTGTTCCAGAACGTGGGAAATGTTCTGCATTCGGTACTCCCACGCCTTAGGCGTACGTCCGTGCAGGGCGGCTAAATCCCTGTACGTGTTTGCCTTCTCAACTCTAGAGCCACTAGCCAGCTGAACTTCCATTCGACGATAGGCCGCAACGGCGGCCGCGAGCTCGTCCTCTGTCCATTCGTTCACAGCCCAGCCCCCCCATCGGCCGCCCGGCGCGCCGTTCCCAGAGGAGTATGCAATACACGACACTAACTGTCGCAAATGGCCTTGTAGGAGCCTCGGACGGCCGTCTAGGCCCAGCGAACGAGATATGCTCCACGCTCCTGGGCCGGCGAGAGCCGGCAGATGGTAGCCACCGATGGGCACTTTGTACGAATGCGCTTGGAGTCGACCTCTTCGGCCCTCAAGCAATAACTGGCGACGCTGCAGGGCAGCAGTGCTGCGCACACCACGGCCCTGCCACGGGGAAAGAGGCTGGGGCGCGTGTTAGACGAGTGCTCTATTCCCGACAGATAAGCCGAGACGCAGGCGGACGCGGTTGCAGGGCGAACGTTGCATGAGGTTCATCTATCAACCTGCAATGCGACACATGGGCAATCATCTTGATCAGGGCGGCGCACCTATGGTGAGCCGAAGCCTCAGCGCCCTACTTCATACCGCTGCATAGCCATGCCCACCGCCCCCTCCAGCCGCTTCCAATCCACCAGCATCACCCGCGCATAGTGCATCTCCACCGCGATCCCTCGTTCCACATCCACCCAGGAATGCCGGCACATCGCAATGCGGTCCCCATTTGAACGCACCAGCGTCCACCGTTCCATCAGCAACCCATCCGGCATGTACTCGGAAGGGTCGCAACTGATGAACGTCATCACCCGCCCATCCCCGGCGCGCGCCACATACCAATCGGGTTCCAACTCCCGCCCCGCACCAGCCCCCCGCGACCGATCAACCGCATACGGCGTCAGCCCCAGACGAGGCACCATCGCTACACGCTCAGCCAGGCTCTGCGCCGAGCCGCGTCCGATGTGCTGCGCCAGATAATCCGCAGTTCGCGCATGCCCCAGGTACCGGAGCTCAACTGAAACCTGTCGGTACCCATCCTCCTCTGTGCGAAGAGGGTAATCGCCCGGAGGCGCCGCATCGAAATCGGGCCACATCAATGTCAACACCACCACCCCGCCGGTAAGCGCGGCGATCTGGTTGTAGTAAAGATTGGCCGGAAACGCGAATCGGTGGCGGCCTACACTGGCCTCGACCGGCTCCACCGTGTATGTACGGCCTTCCACCATGCGCGTGGTGGTGCGGCCCTTCAACACGGGGTTGAGGTCTTCATCGTTGCCCTTGAACGGTGCCCGCGTGCAGGCGGTGGCGGCCAGTACGGCCGCCATCGCAACGCAGGCGTACCGATGAAGCGGCGCGCTGCTCATCCGAATATCCTCGCTGGACCGAAGAGACGCGGCGGGCCAAGAGCCCGCAATGGAATGCAGGCCTTACGACTGCCCCTGCACCCGCTCACTCGCCATCAACGTCAGCGACAACACCGCCTGCAGCAGCCCCTCCATCTGCCGCTCGCCCAGGTATTCCTGCGGGCCGCTATTCTGCCGCGTGCGCTCGCAGGCCAGGGCCATTTCCGCCACCGATCGCAGGCCGACGAGCGCGCAATCGGCGTCGGCCAACTGCAGGCGGCGGCCGGGGCGAAGGTTGCGATCGGGCCAGGGTTGCCCATTGGAGGCCGCGCCCGCGCCAATGCGTTTCAGCGTGGCGACAAACCCGTTGGGATCGGGCGTGTACTCTTCATCATCGCGATCGGTATTGGCCGAATCATGCTGGATCTTCAAACCGGGGAGTTTCGTTGCGCTCATGGCAGTGCTCCGTGCAGGAAAACAGCAGAGCCACCCATAAGGGTGGCGGACGATGCGTGGATCGAAAACCGGTCAGTAGCCAATCCGGCGGGCCCGAAGACCCCCACGCACCGCCCGCCATATAAGAACGCGAACGGAAGATCAGCCGACGCCACCCGAAGGTGACGCCGGCTGACCAGCGCTAACACACCGGCTACTGAACGGGTTTTCGACGCCCGCGCCACCCATGTCAGGTGGCATGCCCAGATGTACTCGCACCAAAGCGAGATGCCAAGAAACCGTAGCCCTGCGAGGCTGCAAGTGTTGACGCTTACGGCATTGTTGCACGCGCGGCGCAGCGCGAATGCTTTGCGGTGCAATGGTTTCGGCCGTTGTTAAGCTGCGCCGCTGTTGCACCTGCAAATGCACCGTTTACAAGGAATTGCAGATCCAAAAACGACAGCACGTTGAGAGCCCCTCCGGCGGTATCGGGTCGATTGCGACACTGGTTAGCTATGCAGCGCCAACCCCGGCATCGGCCAGAGGAATGGCGTGCGGGGCAGGTCGTAGTCGTTGCCGAAAGCCATCGCCGCCTCGTGCGGTTCCAGATCTGCGTAGCAGTTGAGCAGGTACTCATCCATGCCCGCATCGCGGCGGTCCACGGCAAAGAGGCCCAGCAGGGCCTCGTCAAAGTCTTCCAGCCACTCAGCGTCGATCTTGGTCATGGCCATCCTCCTGGGGGCCGGGGATGATGACGCTCGGGTGTCTCACGGGATGGGACGGCGAGCAGCTCCGCCATGGGTACGATCCCGGCCAATCTCAGGACATGAAATCGACACCTTGTACGCTCGCGCTGCAGAGAACGCGCCAGTCCACCGGGCCGAATTCAAACGCAACATTGCTCAAGAATTCCCATGACGGGCCGATCACGTGCTGCACCCATACGCATGGCGTGTGGGGCGTTCCATTCCATTGCTTACGTACCCACCACAACATCTGAAGGAACCTGCATGACAGGAAGTCAGTGGGGCCTGCTGGCCCCGGAAACGCTGCCCGGCACCCGCCGTACACGCACACTGGGTCTGGGCCGTTCCGTACGACAGTTCAACGAACTGGCGGTTCCGGGCCTGGGTGGGGTTCAGTACGCCAAGCAGGTGCTGTTTGTGGCGCTGAGCATGGCGGTGGCCAAGCGAGTCGAGAACCCGGGCGTCCAGGTCACTCATATCGAGGTCGCCAACGCGATCGAAGCCGTGGCCTGCATCATCGGCTACGACGATACGAACTGGGAGTCGAGCATCCGCATGCGTGGGCGCAACAAGCTGCCTCGCCGTGGTCCGGCGCCCGAGTACCGGGTGGCCTGCAAGCGCAGCTTCCATGTGTCCCAGCCCATGCGCATGTCTACGGCACAGGCCCTTCCCTCGTTGGGGCTGGTTGATACCCAGAGCGCGCGCTTCAACGCTTTCGAGTGCAATGACAACCTCGACGCGTTTGTCTCCAACTGTCTCGGCAATCTGATGGCCGGCAATACGACCGTGCTCAAGCATCTCAGCAGCTGGGTGGAAGGCAAGCAGCTGAAGTGGGGAAGTGCAGGGCTGATCGAAGCGCTGCACCCGCTGCGGCCGCTGCGGTCCCCGGCGCGTGCCTGGTTGAAGAATGCCTTGCTGCAGGGCACTGCACTCAGCCCGGAACTGCGCGAACGCCGCCAGCGGGCCTGGCAATGGGTTGCGCGCTTGCACAGTGAACCGGCGACTGTCGAGTCGCTGGATCAGCCATCGCCGCCGAAAGAACTGGATCCGCAGCATTGGCATGATCTGCGCGCTGGCGCGCAGCTGGTGGTTGTGCGGGATGCGGCCATTGCGGTGTTGGACGCAGTGGAACGCGTGATTGAAGCCCGCAAGAGTCGCTCGCTGCCGCTGTCGGAGCAGCTGCCGGAGCCTGTGCGGGCTGCGCTGGCCGCGTTAGCCGGCCACGCTGAGGCCTTCCTGGCGTTGAAGCATCACGACGCGGAGGCCAACCGCTTCTGCGCCGAGTGCGTCTCCGGCGACGCCGAAGCGCTGCGTCACCTGCTGCTGCGTGATGACCAGGTGCTGCGCCTGGTGGATGGCTGTGCACGTCCGGGTGCGGCCTATACCGGGCAGCCACCGACGGCAGCGGTGGTCGCAGAAGATGACGGCGACCAGGAAGACACGCTGGGGGCTGCTGGGGAGCCGATACCTGTGGGCATTTCCTACCGCATCCGGAATCTGTATCGATTGCAGCGGGACCTTGAGGACGCTTCGCAGGATGTAGCTGGCCATGCCACCGAGGAGGCTGTCGCATGAGCAGCGGAAACTACACGCCTCAATCACTTGTGTCCCATTTCAGCCCGCCGAAGGGCTATGTGGGTACGTTCGGTTGGATCAGCGGTTTCTCCGCGGATTTCCGCTTCCTCAACGAAGCGGGTGACCGCTTCACCGGGCTGGGCAGCCTGCAGCGCATGCAGATGGGCGAGGTGCGCCTTGCACTGATGCTGGACCCACACCAGCCCGCATTGTTGCCAACATCGGTTCCCGGCTTGGCGCATCTGCCGCTGCGAGACCCGGGCCAGAAGCCGTTCCGCTTGATGCACGCCAAGGTAGCCGTGCTTGGCTTCCGCCACGAGCAGGATGCCGCCCGCTGGTGCGTTCGATTGGTGGTGAGCACCGGCAACTGGACCCGGCAGACCGTAGAGGACAGCCTTGATCTGGCCTGTGACCTGCAGGTGTTCAGCGAAACGCTTGGGCAGGCGGACTGCGCGCAGGAACGCGTGGACATCAAGGCCGCAACGCAGTTCCTCGCGGCACTGCGTGCCCTGTATGACACCCGCCTGCTTGATGCGGGCATACCGCTGACCGGCGGCGATGCCGCTGTGGAGCTGGACGAGTGGCTGCGGGCCTGCGGGAAGAAGGTCAACAACCCGCAGGGACTGTTGCCAAGATTCATCGACAGCCGCACCCGCCCGTTACTTACAGAGATTCTGGACGCCGTGGGCGCGCGCCAGCGTAAGCCCAGCGGCTACCTGGCGATGGGCTCGGGCTTCTACGAGGGCAGCGCCAACGGAACGAGTGATGGAAATGCGCGACCGGTAGTTCCGGTGAAGGTCGTAAGCAGGCTGAAACAGGCCCATCTGCTGAAGGAGCGCGGCAAGGTCGAGCTGTACGTGGAACCGACAGCCTGCCAGTCCATCGCCGCTGCCGTGTACTATCTGGGCCAGCACCCGGACCACGCCATTGCCGTGCATGCCGCTGTGCCGAATGTTGCTCTGTACGGCGAGAGAAGCGCGCGGACGCTGCATGCGAAGTTCATCTTCGCTGCCAACCGGAGCGAGCAGACCGGTGCCTGCAACAATGCCTGGCTCTATATGGGCTCGGGCAATTTCACCGACGCGGGCATGCTGCAGAAGATGTCGGCGGGGGGCGGCAACCTGGAAGCCGGCATGGTGCTGTTCCCCGACGATCTGTACTGGCGGGGCAATTCCAAGGACCCTGCGCTGCTGTCCAATCGCTTGCCGGTGGGTGGGCCCCTGTTGGACGCTGATGCGCCAGGGCTTTCTGCCGGTGAGCCTTGGCAGCCGCCGACCGGCCAGAACGACGCGGCACCGTTGGCGTTCCTCCATTGGCGGGAGGAGGGCATCCTGGCGCCTTCAGCAAAGGGTGAAGATGCGCAACCGTTGCCGGACGGCGTTGATGTACTGGACGAATCGGGCGAGGCCTGTGCACACGTTGCGGGCGGCTATGCCTGGCCTGGAACGGCGCCCCGCATGGTGCGGCTGCGCTGGCAGCGCGATGGTGAGCAACGTGAAGCGTGGGTGCCGGTGATCGACGCGTTTGGTCGTGTGGCGGCAACGCCGCTGGGCGTCATGGAGCTTGCTGATGTAGAGCAGCAGCTGATGTCTTTCCCGGGCGTGCCTGAACCGGAAGGCGATGTCTCCGAGTATGAGGATAACGAGGATGGGCCGGGTGGCCCTCCGGGAAGCACCCGTGCCGCCCAGCGGGCTGTGTCACAGGGTGCCGCCATCCGGCAGATGATGGGCATGGTGGAACGCATCGCATCGCGTCAGGTGGACATTGCGGCTACCGACTGGGCGAGGTGGTGCGTGCGTTTGGAACAGACCTTGTGCCAGGCCCAGGAGAGCGAGGCGGTCAACGCGTTCGTCGCGATGGGGATCAACCCGCTGTCGCCCCTGCGTGCGGCGCCGTTCCGGCCCCCATATGCGGAAGACGGCACCGTGGAGCCGGGTATGCGCTATGAGGCCATGCTGGACCGCGTGGAGCAGGCATGGAGAACCCAGGGATTGGCAGCAGTGGAGGGCGTGGCATGACGCTGGCGTTGGACTGGACTGAGGTGGCCGCGCAGGCCAGGGCGCTGCTGGGCAGCCCGCTGGTGGAGGCAGAGGCGGGACTGCAGTTGAACCAGGGGCAGCGTGACAGCCTGCTGGCGCTGTGCGAGCGGCTATCGCGCAATGGCGTGATCCTGGCCGACGAAGTTGGCATGGGAAAGACGCGCATAGCAGTGGCATTGGCGCTCTGCGCAACACGTGCGGGCGGCCGGGTGGCCATCGTTGCGCCCCCGGGCCTGGGCGGACAGTGGCAGCGCGAGCTGCTGCGTGCGAAGCTGCAGACGCCCGAACTGCTACGCACGCACGCGCAGTACCTGCGGGCATGGTCGCAGGATGCGCCGTCCAAGCCATGGTTCGATGAGCCCATCGTGCTGCTGTCGCATGGTTTCAACCGCTGGGCATCGGGGCCTCTTCCTGACTGGCGCTGGTCACTTCTGCCGGAAGTACTAGCCCAGTACCAGCGGGACGTGCTGGGCGAACGCCTGCCCTCCGGCTACAACGTCAGCGACACGCTTGATGATCCGGAAACCCATGCGGCGGGTGCCTCCATCGCCGGCTACATCGGGCGCCTGCCGAAGCGTTCGCTGGGGCGGACAACGCTCGATGCAATCAGGGAGTCGATTCCCGTGTGGAAGCGTTCGGCCGAGGCGGAGCAGTACCACGCACGCGGCGCGCTGCGCCCTCAACTGGACCGCGTCACTGGGCTGGGGCTGGGTGTGTTCGATCTGGTCATCATCGATGAGGCGCATAAGAGCCGCGGCGACGACAGCCTGTTGAGCACGCTGTTGAACGATGTGCTGGTAGAGAATGCAGGCGCTCGACGCGTTGCCATGAGCGCAACACCGGTTGAGCTGGATGCTGGGCAATGGCAGCAGAGTCTGCGCCGCATTCACGTTCACCAGGCAACGCTGCCTGCCACGATCGACGCGTATGTAAAGGGCGTGGAGGACCTGCGCCGATCACCGTGCGACGCACAGGTGGAAGCTGCCTATGTGGCGGCAGCCGCGCGCTACAAGGACGCACTGGACCCGTATCTACTGCGGCGTGACAAGCGGGAGGACGACGCCGTGCGCCGGTTCGTTGCGCAGACGGGGCTGCCTACCAACGGCTATCGCGATGTGGATACGCTGCCGGTGCGGTTGCAGTCGATGACAACGGGCTGGCGGCAGGCTGTGTGTGCCGCTGAGGCGCTTTCGTTCGTCAGCCGTATGAGCGAGGACAGCGCTGGAAAACGCCAACGGTTGACGATGGGTAACGGCCACGGCATCGCACGTTTGATCGACGAGACGCTGGATACGGAGCATCAGCAGCAGGGTGGCGCGGCTGATGCTGCGGCTGATACGGGCAAAGACAAGCGGACGCAGCGGGCCGGCTGGTGGAAGGCTGCAATGGGGCGGGTGATTCGCTCTGAACACCCGGACGAGGACGTGCTGTATCGGCACCCTGCAATCACCGAAGCAATCACATTCATCGAGACCATGGCCTCGGATGAGAAGGTGCTGGTGTTCGCACGCTATCGTGACCCGATGCAGGCGCTGACCCGGCTGCTCAATGCACGCGCGATGCTGCGCGCGGTGAAGCAGGGCCATCCGTGGCCGCAACGCGTGGTACAGGAGGATGAAGCGGCTGCGGTGCGCGTGGCGCACCGGCAGTTGTACGGGCAGGAGGTGGATCTGGTTGCCCTGGACGAGGCGCTGCGGGACGGCTATCGCGAGCTGGAGAACAGCCGCCAGCGCTTCCGCAATGGGCTGCTGGCGAAACTGCGCGACGGCATTGCGCAGCTGGAGGGCAGGCAGCGCACCCGCTATGGTGAGTTGCTGGCGGTTCTGCAGGCGTCGGCGACGACCGCCCACGACGGAACCACCGGAGGGTTGGCGATCGTCGCGCGCGCGCTGTCCGACCACTTGGGCGAGGCCGCTGAATCGGGCACGCCATCGGAGATTACGGCCAGTCTGATGGAGCTGGTGCAGGCAGCGGCCAATCTGGATACCGCGACCGATGATGCCGACGACGCAATAGTAGAAGACGATGTGCACGTGGGTGCGCAGCAGTCACATGAGTGGGAGGCGGTACTGGCGCGGCTGGACAGCGACTACTCGCATGCCGGTGGGCGCTTCGCACGCCAGCTGCACGGCGGCATGGAACCAAGTACCCGCCGACTGCTGCAGCTTGCCTTCAACCGGCCCCATGCCTTCCCACGCGTTCTGGTGGCCCAGTCCATGGTCGGCCGTGAAGGCCTGAACCTGCACGAGGCATGCCGAACCGTCGTTCTGCTGCATCTGGAATGGAATCCGGCGGTGGTGGAGCAGCAGATCGGCCGTGTGGACCGGCTTGGCAGTCTCTGGCAGCAACGTCTGCAGGCTGCGGTGGAGGATGCGACGTTCCAGGCGGAAGTGCCGAGAATCCAAGTGCGCCAAGTGGTGTTCGAGGGCACCTATGACGAGGGTCACTGGCGTGTACTGGCACAGCGCTGGGACCAGCTGCGTGCACAGTTGCACGGCGACATCCTGCCTCGGTCCGCGGAACCGGATGCAGAGTATCTGGCGCTGACCGAGCGGGTGGCGCTTGCTGCGCCCAGGTTCTCCCCGACGGTGGTGGACTGAGGGCGTGCTACGCATTTCAGGCAGATGGCCCGCAATGAGCTCGAAATGGAGATGAGCGACCTGCGCTTGCTGGCTGCGAATGATCCAACGTCCTGGTGGCTCGTTGTGTTGTAGGTGTTCAGCAAAGCGTTGCGAGGACAGCCTCGAACGCCTTTCGCTTAGCCGCGCGACGTGATTCCCGGTCGCGGCCATAGCGCATCGTCGCGTTCCAGATCGTAGTCACTCCCAAAGGCCAGCGCCGCATCGCGCGGCGCCAGGTCTGCATACAGGCGCAGCAACTGCTCATCCATGCCTGCATCGCAGTGGTCGATACCGAACAGGTAGCGCAGTTCAGAGTCGAAGGCGTGCAGCCAGGTGGGATCTATCGGGGTCATGGCCATCCTCATGCAAGGGCAGGGGAGGATGGCCTGGGGATGTCTCATGGGCTGGGATGCGCAGCGCCCCTGCTGGAACGGACGCACGGAGCGAGCGGATATCGAGCAAGGAGAGCACAAGGCTGATGTAGCGCAGTGGCACAACGGCAAGGAGTGGCACTACGAGAATCAAGCCGTGTAGTGTCAGGTGCCCGGTGTAATGGGAGCAGAAGATGCACCGGTGGACTTGGTCGCGGGGGCGCATGACACGAACCTCGACACGCGGTCAGTCGGAACGGTTGAAATATCCTCTGACTCGCCCTTCACTCGCACGTAGTACATGGATGACGTCGCCGCGCGCATGCTCAGCTTTTTAGTGATTTGGCTGCCTCTGTTGTTCCAATCAATCAAATCGGAAAAATCGGCCTTATCGCCTGTGACCACCAACCGCAGGCATTCCATGCCACCTGATGCGCTGCTGGAGATCGCTCGCCCCGCCAACCAGCCACCGCTTGCAGGGAAGATGCAGATTGCCGAGATTACGACCAAGCTTGCATGGAAAGCCCTGGCGATGATCTTCCCTTCGTTGCTTCCCAATTCGATAAGCGCAACAAGAATGATCTGGACTGCCGCCATCGCTGTCACCGAGGCGAGTAGAACAGCAAATATAAAGAGGTAGCTCTCAGAGTCGGAGAACGGGGCGATCGCCCGTTTCATGACGGCAAGTGACAGTAACATCTGAACGAAATTAGATGCGGTTGAATACCAAATTCGATCAATCCAATGGCGATTCTTGTTGTTCTTCCCAAATAGGAAAGAACCCAAGGTAAAAACCGCCCCGGCCATCAAAATGGCCACAGGCATTCCCCATCGGTCGTGCCCAGGCAGGCGAGCCATCAGCACGATCGCAACAGCAAGTATGGCTCCCGGAAGGGTCAGCGTAACGAGCCAGCGAAGGATGTTGGGGACGCTGTAGCTCGGCCGCCTAAGTACGCGAAGGGTGCCGTCTCCCTCTGCGACAGCCTCTTCCAGCATTGCCACCAATGGCATAAGGGCCAGGGCAAACAACGCCAGAGTGATGCCGCAGATCATAACCAGCAGCGACGGCAGCCCGGAGATGACATCCGACGAAAGTATGCTGAGCGGAATGTGCTCGGCATGCAGGTAGTACGACAAGCTGAGGCTCGGCAGCGCAATGGATGCCGCAGCGAGCTTCACCGGATGCCTCTCCGCCCACGTGAATGCCTCCGCAAGCTGTTGAGCCCAAAGTGGTGGAACGACGGCTGTAGTGGGACTGGACGCCTGCTGAGTTTCGTCTGTCATGGTGCTTCCCTTCGTGCAAGGACCGAGTGTTGCCGACGCACTTAAGCGTATGGCGGCATGAACAAGATCGGCCGATTGCGAGAAATCGTTAGCGATAGGCCTACGCGTACGGTGCGGTGCGCCGGGCAACCGGCGGTTATCCGTCCTTCCAGGCGCGTCGCACTGTCGCAAACGGCTCGCCTCGGAACTCGCGCAGGGATGCTTTCTGTGGTGCCAAGCACGCATTTCCTCCGCATGCTTTAGGACTAATCGCAAAAGCAAACCCATAGCGATTCCGCGCAATCACCGCTCTCTAGCCTCCTTCTTCAGCAGCACGCGAAGGAGAGCAGATGCAGCGGATGGTAATCGTCGTCGGCGACCGCACCACCGGGGGCGGCGAGGTGCTGACCGGTGCGCCCAGCACGTTCATCAACGATATTCCCATCGCCCGCGTGGGCGACAAGGCCAGTTGCCCGAAGCACGGTGGCTTCTTCGCCATCGTTACTGGCGATGACACCTTCCTGATTGATGGCAAGCCGCTGGCGCGCGAAGGCGATTCGCTGGCGTGCGGGTGCCGGCTGATGGCCACGCGGCAGACCACGGTGTCCGTGCAGGCGGGCGGCGGTGGGGCACCACAGGCGGCCGCACCAACGGCGGCCAACGCAGTGCCGCCTGCCGGGTTCGTGCCCACCGGCACCGCTCCGCGCGCGCCTGATGCAGAACCGCCGCGCAGGCAGGACATCCTGCTGCACTACCACTACGGCGATCTCGACCGCACGCCCGTACGCGGCGTGGGCTACCGGGTGATGCTGCCCGACGATCAGGTGGTGACTGGCCAATTGGACGATGCAGGCCGCGCCCGCATCCCGCAGGTCATCGTGGGCCCGCTGCAGACGGTGCAGGTGCTGTTCCAGCCCGATGCCAGCGAAGACGACGACGCGCCCATCCTCGCGGCGCGTGCGCGGCTGCAGGCAGCCCTCGATGCGATCGTGGCGAGAACCCGCACCGACATGGCGCCGGAGTGGCAGCAATGGAATGCGGCGGGGCCAGTGAAGCGCTGGGGCCTGCAGCGCGGCAACCAGGCGCTGGGCACAGGACAGGGCGCGTGGGATTACGTGGTGGGCACGGTGGAGACCGTGGTGGATCTGGCCGTGCTGATGTACACGACCGACCGCGAGATAAAGGAATGGACGCGGCTGCTGGTGACCGGTGACCGCGAAGGGCTGGACCGGAAGATCGCCGCGATGCGCGCGGCGGGCGGCAAGGTTATGGAGGCCGCCAGCGAAGCCAAGGCGCTGTTCAACCTGCTGATTGAAGACCCGGCCATTACCCGGCAACTGCCCGCGTTTGCCCTGGCGTGGTGGGATGCCGTGCCGCCGGACGAGCAGGAGCGCCTGCAGGCGCGCTTCGGCGCGCAGATCATGCTGGATGTGGTGGTGTCCATTCTGCTGGCCGCGGTGACGGTGGAACTGGGCGGTGCCGGTGGGTTTGGCTACGCGGCCGCCAAGGCCGGGCGCACCGCCACACGCATCGGCTCGCGCCTGCTGCACCTGATGGAAGAGGTGGAAGACGCCTTCCAGGACCTGGCCAAGGCGCTACGGCACCGCAAGCGCCGGCAGGCCGATGGCAACCGGACGCCGGATGGCAACAGGACGGTGGAAACCATCCGGCTGCCCAAGCGCATGCCGCGCAAGACGCTACCGTGCTTCAGCCCACAGAAGCTGCCGGCATCCAAGTACCCGGAGATGGACCGGCAGTTGAAGGGGCAGGAGCAGGGGCTGAATGATATGAGTGTGGAGGATTACCTTGCTGCGCGGAAGGCGTTTGATCCACGGAATCGAGACAGGAGGGCCGCAGCGAGGGCGAGAAACGATTTCAAGAAGAAGCTCGAAGCTGAAAAAGCCAGAGAACTGGCGCCTTCGGTTGGGTCGATCGAAGAGGCGAGACGACTGGCTAAAGACTACGCCAATGAAACGATGAAGACGTTGAACGCGTTGCACAATCCCGACCTTGTTGCAGGTGGCGATGACACCATTGCTGATTTCGGAGATGGCGAGGTGAACCAGACTATCGGGCGGCAATGGAGACACGCTAAGAAGGGCCAGACCACCCGTATCGAGGATCTGGATGCGGCAGCCAGGCGGGTACCTGCGAGCGAGCGTCATACGACGAAAATGAATGGTGGACTGGAGCGATGCAGATGATGGATGAGGAATTCGACTACTTCTACACGCATAGCGGATTTGGGCCAGCAGTTGATTCCCGGCCCGTGGCTCAATCGACGCTTGATCACTATGAGGGAAAGGTGCCCAGCAAACTGCTGAAGTACTGGCAGGCGTATGGCTTCTCGGGCTATGGAGGTGGCCTGTTCTGGATGACTAACCCAGATGAGTATGCCGAGGCACTCAAGGCTTGGCTGCACGGCACTGAGCTTCATGGCAGAGATAACTACTACGTTATTGGTCGATCCGCATTCGGCGATTTGAGTGTTTGGGGGACAAGAACCGGGACCAGCCTGACGGTGAATTGCCCTTGGGCGATGATCTTTCCAACTGATCAGTCACGCTGGATGAGTGAGGGCAAAGAGGACTTTCTGGTCTCTACGTGGCTTGCTTTCATGGATAAAAGTGACATTGACGAGACGGACGACAGAGACATCCCCCTCTTCGACCGCGCCGTGAAACGGCTCGGCCCGCTCGCCCATGACGAGATGTACGGCTTCGTTCCCGCACTCGCCTTGGGTGGACCGTGCCGCTTGGATCACCTGCAGAGGGTCAAGGCCGCCGAGCACCTCCTGTTCCTGGCACAGCTTGGAGAGCGGAGGGTGATGGTGGATATCGTCAAAGAAGTGAAGGCGCGCGGGCTGTGGGAGTAGTAGGCGTGAGAATAGTTGATGAGGATTTCGAGTACTTCTACGCGGACAAGGGCTTTGGCCCTGCCATTGACGCCCGGCCCGTGCCTCCATCAAGGCTTAAGCATTACCGAGGAAAGGTGCCCAACAAGCTGCTGGACTACTGGCAGGCGTACGGCTTCGCAGGCTATGGCGGGGGACGATTCTGGATGACCGACCCGGACGAGTACACCGAGGCCCTCAGTGCATGGCTGTACGGGACCGAGTTCGATGGCAAAGATCACTACTCCGTCATCGGCCGCACCGCATTCGGTGATTTGACCCTTTGGGGCACGAAGAGGGGGCGGAGCCTGACCATCAATTGCCCATGGGCAATGATTTTTCCCTCGGACAAATCTCGATGGATGAATGAAGGGAAGGGAGATCACCTGATATCAATGTGGCTTGCTTTTATGAAGCTGGACGGCGTCGATCAGACAGACGACAACGGCATCCCTCTCTTCAACCGTGCCGTGACGCTGCTCGGCACGCTCGCCCACGACGAGATGTACGGCTTCGTTCCTGCACTCGCGCTGGGCGGACCGTGCCGCTTGGATCACCTGCAGAAGGTCAAGGCCGCCGAGCACCTCCTGTTCCTGGCACAGCTTGGCGAGCGCAGGGTGATGGTGGACATCGTGAAGGAGGTAAAGGCGCGCGGACTGTGGGAGTAAGCGCGCCTCACCGCATCACCCGCCCGAAGGCGCACCCGCATCATGGTCGGCCGGCAGCGTGATGGGCGTTGCTGCGCAGATGCTGCGCAGGGCCTGCTTCAAGCCTTCCTCCATGGTCGGGTGGTAGAACGGCAGTTCCAACAGCCGGCTGGCGGTACAGCCGGTTTCCACTGCCCATGCCAACAGGTGCGCCAGGTGCTCACCCGCAGGGGCCGCCAGGTCGGCGCCAATCAGCCTGCCCTCCGGCGCCGCCGCGTACAGGGTCAGCGTGCCTTCGTTGACGCCCTCCACGCGCGCGCGGCCCTGGTCGTCAAAATCGGCCGTTCCGGTCACGGCGCCCTCTTCTTCGGATTGGCCGATGCTGGCCACGGGCGGGTCGGTAAAGGTAATGCTCAACGGTACATGGCGTTTCACCGTGATGCGGGCCGGCAGGGCCACGGCATTGCGGCCGGCGATGGCGCCATCGCTGGACGCCTCGTGCAGCAATGGCAGATCGGCGGCGACGTCGCCTGCAAGAAACACGGCGCTGTCGCCGCAGCGCATGGTCTCGCGATCGTGGCAGGGCACGCCGTGCTCATCCAGCTTCAGCTTTGCCTTGTCCAGCGCCATGCCTTCCAGGTTGGGCGGCCGCCCCAGCGCGGCCACCACGTAGTCCACCTGCACGCTGCCATCCGCTGCGTCTTTGCTGGTCCAGCGCACGCGCACGCCTTCATCGCTCTGCTCCGGGTGTACGTCCACGCCGAGGTGGATGTCCATGTCCCGCTTCAGTACCGCCAGCAGTGCGTCGTGCACGCGCGGGCAGCGCAGCTTGGCCAATTGGGTGTCGTTGCCCAGCAGGGTGACCTGCACACCCAGCCGGGCCAGTGCCTGGGCAAATTCCAGGCCCAGCGAGCCGGTGCCTACCACTGCCACGCGCGCGGGAAGCTGCTTCAGCTCGAACAGACTTTCATTGGTCAGCACGCGATCGCCCAGTGCGGCAAACGGCGGTGGCAGGGAAGGCGCCGAGCCGGTGGCGATGATGATGGCGCGTGCCTCGATCCGTCGGCCGTCATCCAGTTCCAGCGTGGTCGGGCCGGCAAACCGCGCGCGACCGGTCAGCCGCGTGGCGGGATCCAGCTTGTCGATCTGCTTGCGGGTCAGCGCTGCGAAGCGATCCCGTTCGGCACGTACGCGCTGCATCACCGCCGCGCCGTCAATCTGCATGCCTTCCACGTGGATGCCGAACAGATCCGAGCGGCGCACGCGCTCGGCCTGCTTCGCGGCGGCGAGCAACAGCTTGGAGGGCATGCAGCCGACGTTGGCACACGTGGTGCCATTGAAGTGTGGATCGATGAGCAGGGTGGACGCGCCGTTGCGGCGCGCGGCACGCTCGGCCGCCAGGCCTGCCGTACCGGCGCCGATGATGGCCACATCGCAGCGCAGGGATGTGCTCACGGGGCCGCCGGCAAGGTGATCGACTTGATGTTGACGAATTCCTTCAAGCCCTCGGGGCCGTGCTCGCGCCCGTAGCCGGAAGCCTTCACGCCGCCGAAGGGCAGGGTGGGGCCCGCCACGTTGAAGCCGTTGATGCACACCATGCCGGTGTCGAAGTAGGTGGTGGCCAGCTCGCGGGCACGCTTCACATCGCGGCTGAAGATACCGCCGCCCAACCCGTAGCGGCTGTCGTTGGCGATCCGCATGGCATCGTCATCATCCTTGGCTTTGATGATGGCCGCGGCGGGGCCGAACAGTTCATCTTCATAGGCCACCTGGCCCGGTGCGACGTCGGCCAGCACCGTGGCGGGGTAGAACCAGCCGGTCTGAGCCGGCACCTCGCCACCCACGACCAGCCGCGCGCCCTGGGCAACGCTCTTGCTGACCTGTTCATGCAGGGTGTCACGCTGGGCCTTGGACACCATCGGGCCGAGCTGGGTGGTGGAATCGTTCGGGTCGCCCATGCGGATCTGCGCGAACTGCTTGGCGTAGGCTTCAACAAAGGCGTCGTAGTTTTTTTCGGTCACGATGAAGCGCTTGGCGTTGACGCAGGTCTGGCCGTTGTTGAACAGGCGGCCTTTGACGCAGGTCTTCACCGCCAGCTCCAGGTCGGCATCGTCCAGCACCAGATAGGCATCATTGGAGCCGAGTTCGAGCATGGTCTTCTTCAGCGCCTTGCCGGCCTTTTCGGCGACGGTGCGCCCGGCCTTCTCACTACCCGTAAGGGTTACCGCGCGCACCAGGTTGTGATCGATGATGGCATCGGACTGGTCATGGCTGATGAGCAGCACGCCGAACAGTCCCTTGGGCAAGCCGGCTTCTTCATACAGATCACGCAGGAACAGACCGCTGCCGGTGCAGCTTTCAGCATGCTTGAGCAGCACGCCATTGCCGGCCATCAGGCTGGCGATGGAATAGCGCACGGCCTGGTAGGCCGGGAAATTCCACGGTTGGATGCCGTACACCACGCCGATGGGCGCGTGGGTGACGATGCCGGTGCCATTGTCCGACGGACGTTGTTCATCGGCCAGAACCTTGGGGCCCTGCTCGGCGGTGTACTTGCAGATGGCCACGCACAGATCCACTTCGCTGCGGCTGTCGCCGATCAGCTTGCCGACCTCATCGGTCATCAGCTGCGCGAACGCTTCTTTCTTTTCATCCAGCTTCCGGGCAATGGCAGCCACCACGGCGGCACGGTCTTCGCGGCTGCGCAGGCGCCACTGCAGGAATGCCTCATGGCTGGTCTTTACGATGTCTGCGGCTTGGGCATCGGACATGTAGGCGTAGGTGTCCAGCACCTGTTCGGTGAGGGGGTTGATGGTCTTGAGGGACTGACTGGTCATGGTCGGGTCTGCCTTGTGGGGGAGGGAAGGAAGGGGTGGACGGACGGGCAATGCGGAGGGCTTCAGCCGTGGCGGTGGCGATGGCGGTTCAGTGCGCCCTGCACCTGCTGCAGTGCATTGCGCATCTCGCTGCGCCAGCCCTCGGCGGGCAGTTCGCGCACGGCCGAATGGGCGGCGCAGACAAACGGCGTGCCGGCCCAGCGCTCGGCGAGCGCACTGGCCCAGCGCTCGAACGCATCGGCGGCACCGGGCCGGGCCTGCAACGCGCGCGGCAGCCTGGGGTGGAACTTCAGGCGTGACTGCGGCAGCCACTTTCCCAACACGCCAGGCGCGGCCAGCACCGTGAGGGTGTCGTCGACATGGACGATGCCGCTGCGGCGGTGGCGTACCAGCACCGAGCTGGCGTGCACGCTGTCATCGTTAGTGACAAGGTCCAGGCCGGCGGGGATGGAGAAATCCAGGTCTTCGGCAAAATCGGCCTGGGTGGCCACGTCCTCGATGACGCCGGCATCCCACGGCAGGTGCGGCGCGCGCTGGCGATGACGGGCGGTGCCGATCAGGCGCGCCGCCGGCAGCAGTTGGTGCAGTGCATCGCAGTGCAGGGTGTGGAAAGGGTGCACGTTGAGGATGGCATCGACCAGCCTGCCCTGTGCGGTGAGTTGCAGCAGCTGCTGGCGCTGGGCCTCATCGGGGGTGTAGCTGTCCAGCACCAGGAAGCGACCGTTGCAGCGGCGCACCAACGAGAGGTGCGTGCCGACATCCAGCACGCCGGCAACCTTGAAGGTGCCGCGCAGGTTCCAGTAATCGGGGGCGAGTTGCTGCATCAGGATCAGATCGCGCGACCGCAGGGGGCGATCGGCGCGTGCATGGGGGGCTTCTGATCGTGCGTATGCGGCGATTCCTGCGGCGTGAAAGCGGGTGAGGGTGATGTCAGCGCGGTACGAGCCATACCCACGCTGGCTTGGGCGGACGCCGCGCCCCCTACCTGCTACCATTCCCCCGCTACCCAGCCAGCCCACCCCGCGCCAACCGCTGCGGAGAGGGCCGTCGTAGAACGGCCCAGCGAGCCAGGACACCCTTCCGTGCCCTTTCAAGGATGCTCGCATGACCCGTCATTTCCGTTTCCGCTCGGCCGCGCTGGCCGTTGCCATCTCGCTCAGCGTCGCCGCCCCGGCGGCATTTGCCGATAACGCGACCGCCGCAACGGCCGCCAGCACCGCCGTGCAGCGCCAGGCCATCGCCCAGGGCCTGTACGAGCTGGCCTACAGCCCCACCCAGAACGCCGTGTTCGTGGCCTCGTCCGGTGGCTTCGGTGACAATGCCGGCCCGTCCCAGGTGCTGCGCCTGGACCCGGCCACGCTGGCCGTGCAGACCCGCATTCCGCTGGAGCGCAAGGCGTTCGGCGTGGTGCTGGATGACGCGCACAACCGCCTGTACGTGGGCAACACCGTGGACACTTCGGTGACCGTGGTCGACACCGCGCAGAACAAGGCCATCGGCACCGTGCAGCTGATGGAAAAGAAGGTGGGCAAGGACGGCAAGGCCGGCTACACCCACGACCTGCGCGAGCTGGTGGTGGACAGTGCGGGCAACCGCCTGTACGTGACCGGCCATTCGGGTGAGGGCAGCGTGCTGTTCGTGGTGGACACCACCACCCTGAAGCTGATCGACACCATTCCGGGCCTGGGCAAGGCCAAGGCGCCGGGCCTGGCGCTGGATGCAGCCAACAAGCGCGTGTACACCAGCAACCTGCTGGCCGACCTGGTGGTGGTGGGCACCGACGCCGGGAAGGTGGTGGCGCAGCACAAGATTGCGGCCGAGCAGCCGATGAACATTGCGCTGGACCCGGACGGCAAGCGCCTGTTCGTGACCGACCAGGGTTCGGAGATGATCCGCAACTACGTGACCAAGACCAGCGAGGGCTTCGTCAGCAAGCACCCGGGGCAGCGCGTGCTGGTGCTCGACCGCAGCACGGGCAAGGAACTGGCCAGCATCCCGACCGACGCCGGCCCTCTGGGCATCCTGCTGGACGCACCGCGCAAGCGCCTGTATGTGACCAACCGCGAAGGCGGCACGGTGACGGCCTATGACAGCACCAGCTACAAGAAGGTGGCCACCTATGCGGTGCCGACGCACCCGAACAGCCTGGCACTGGATGCGAAGAACAACGTCCTGTTCGTGAGCATCAAGAACGGCGAGAAGGATGCCAAGGGCGCGGAAGAGAGCGTGGCGCGCATCCAGCTGTAAGGCGGCAACGCCGGAAAATGCGGAATCGGTAGCGCCGGGTCATGCCCGGCGCAACGCAGTGCTTGCCGGTACGTCTGTCTATTCGCTGCAGGCGTGGAGCAGGTCAACACCCGCAGGCGCGCGATAACGCAGCGCCGTCGGATCGAACTGAAGCTGCATACGTTCGGTTCGCACGGTGCCACTCTGGCCCACTGGGCAATCCCGGGTTGCTTCCAATGCGGGCCAGATGGCATGCGGTGCTGCAGGGGCGATCAATGTGGTGAATCTGCCCTCCAACAGGCGGATGTACATGCCATCCGGACACTGGGCCAGAACCAACCTGTCGGTTGCGTCGATGGTGCCGTAGCTGCTGCCGAAGTAGGTCAAGACAGCATCCTTGCGTCCATCGTTGTTCAAGTCGGGAGTGTCGCTCAACGACGTCTTGCCTTGCCGGCCGCTGTAGGGGCAGGCTTCGTCATCACCGGGTGGGCAGGCACTGACGAAGCTGCCCTCGACAGGTATGAGCTCGATCCTGTCATCCATGGCGGCCGCCGCGCAGGCGCGCTCCAGTGTATCGGTGTTCCTGGCAGAGGCAGCGCTGCACGTGGACAGGCAAAGACCTGCCAGCAGTAGAGACGCGTGGAAGCGGGAAGGCATCTTCAGTTTCCCGTGATATCGAAGGTGATTGCGGGTGTTGGGGGATCGTAGCCGAATGCGGTGGGTGTTGGCGTTGTGCCGGGAAGAGCCATATCTCCGGCTTGCTACTCGCTGCCGCCGGCATCGCACTGCGCCAGACAGTTTCCCCGGCGGCTCAGGATCGGTCGCACGGGCGAGTCATGGCGTTGGATGCTCCAGATCATGTTGAGTCCATCGGCCGAGGAGCCTGGGTAGGCGAGCCATTGGCCGTGCGGATGCGGCTCAAGCTGGGAATTGGCACTGAACGCGCGTGCACAGTGACCGTTGAGGTAAGTTGCCTCCAAGGACGGCGGAGTTCGCGGATCCTCCGAGTCTGAATACAGGCGGCTTTGCAGCACAGGACAGAGCACTCCTCCGTCTACGACGAGGGAATAGCGTGATGTCTGATCGATGCGCGCCACGGCGTTGAATGATCGTGACTTTCGCAGCGCGGCCGTGCGTGGGGCTCGGTAGTAGACCGAAGCCCAAGGCCATAGGCGCGCTTGCTCGAGTCGAATCTCCATCATCTGCTCACCTACGGCAGCGGCGTCACTGGAGTGGGTGATAACGCCAGCACGGTTGAACAGGTAATAATGCTCGCGGCCCATGGCAGTGGGATCGTCTGCGATGACAATGGATCTGAAGGGCCATTCCGCAGCAGGACTGTAGCTCAGCATGCTGGGTTCGATGGGATGTTCCATACCAAGAGGCAGCCGCCAGATCGACCGGTCATCCGGGAAAGGAATGTGTTGATAGGGCTCATCTCCTTCCCGCACGCAATGGAGCATCTGCCCATCGCGATTGACCAAGGTGATGGCGGGTGTGTCAGAACACTCGATACGTCGCGGCGGGCTCTTCAACTCATCTGCAGGCGCGTCATAGGCCGCAGTTGACAGGAATAGCAAGGAAGAGATGGCGTAGTTCATGGGTGATGTCGATTCCTGCAGTTCGGTAGCACGCACACTAATCTTTCCTTCTAGCGCTTCGACCCATCGCTGCCGCAAAGTGCAACGCACTTCCCGTGTCGGTCGCGCACTGGACGTTCTGGTTCGTCATGGCGCTGGAAGGACCACAGCAGAATTCGCTTTCTGTTTGGAAATCCTGGGTACTCATAGTCCGTCTGCAGATCATGCTCAAACCCCGGGAAGCTGAAAGTGCGGCTTTTGGCGTCGCCGCAGTGGCCATTGATGTATGTCCCGGTGTTGTCGCCTGAGCGCCGGTCGCGCGGCCAGTTCACGAACTCGGATTCTTCGAGAACTGGGCAGAGCATGCCTTGATCGACTATCAGTGCAAAGTGCGACGGATAGATTACCCTCAGCATGGGATCACGAGCCGTTCCTGCGTCGCGATTCTTGCCGGTAGGCATACGGTAGTACACATTGGCGGTGGGCCACACGCGTAAGCCTGACACCGTCATCTCTGCCATTCGTTCGCCGATCGCTTCTTCATCGCTGGAGTCGATCACCGTTCCGTTATGGTCGAAGATGAAGTAGGCATCTCTGGGCTCGGGCCACGGAAGGCTGATTACAACGATGGAGCGGAATGGCCATGCATCGACCCAGCGGAAGTTGCGAGAACCGAGGGGGGGCTGTTCGACGTTACCGAAGTTCAGGCTCCAGTGCGCGCGATCGTCCGGAGGCGTTACATCTTTGTACGCATCCTCACCTTCTTCGGGTTCGCACTGATACCGGCGACCAAGGAACCTGACGGTTGCAGGTGGCGGTGGGCAGTCTTTCCCGGTTGCTATTGGAAGATCATCAGCCGGTGTTTGCACTGCGCCTGCAGATGCGAGAGAAAGAAGCAGAAGAAGTGTCATGATTGGACATGCCTGAGACTGATATGGATATGGTGTCGGTGAACGTGGTCAGTCACGAATCCAACCGCTCCAGGATCGCGGGCGTCAAAGGTGCCGAGTTGGGTATGCGTTAGGCTCCATGGTCCGCCGATCCACCCCAGTACACCGTCTTGTTTGGCCTGAGCTATGTACGCATGTACTCTGAAACTAAGTTCACGCCGACGCCTGTTACTATCTGACTCTGCGCCTCTAGGTGGAATCGGGTTGCACTCTTTGCCAAGCTCGCGATGAAAACGGGCCTCTATTCGGTTCAAGCGGCCGTTGTTGTCAGCTACCGTTGCCTCTGCTTTTGTAATGTCCAGTGCTGAGGCATAGCGATGCAGAACGGAACCGAAGTGCGGGCGCCACGCACCGGTAGATCGAATGTGCGAGATGTCCAGGTCATGCATCATCCTCAATAGGAATTCCATGGTTGCTGGATGTGTCCTGCGCAGGGTCTCATCTGCAGTCATGCGGTTTCCGGCATGGCCGTTGTCTTCGCGGAAGGAGAGCCGCCCGCGTCCGCCGGTAGTTGACTGGTGATTGAACTCAATCTGTTTGTCGCCATGCTCAAACATCCGGTCCTGCAAGTGAGCGTCCCTTGCGCTGTTCATGGTCAATCGCTCGCCGTAGATGATGCGTAACTGTTCGCGATAGTCGCTGGATTCGATGAGCGGGTGCTCGCTGCCATACGTGCGAGAGGCATCAGCCCACGCCTGGAAGGAGATAAGGTGGCGCCCAAGATCCAAGGGTTTGACTCTTCTGCCGTTGGCCTCTTGATGGTTCATCAACTGTAGGACGGGGCCGTCCGCTGCGATGGAGTCAGCTGCTCCACCACGAGTGCGCGACAGACCATTTGGGTGTGTGGTACGGATGGAAGGGCTCAAGTCGGCTGCTTCGATCACGTCCAGCTCGACCAGTGGCTGAACGTCACGTCCACTGTTTCGACCGTCGGCAAGTGCGTGCTGCTGTATACGAAAGGTGCTTCGCGGAGGAAACTGCTCTGTGGGCTCATTGATGTAGATCCTGTACTTCCCCGCACCATGGAGAAGCACATGAGCTTTTCCCTGCGAGGATGTCTTCCCGGAAGAGCCTCTTGGGCGCGCCAGCACGCGCCAGTGACTGGGGTCTTCCGGGCGCGCATGTACTACGACGTAGGGCAGCCCCTTGATCAGTTGAGTAGTTCTCCCGTCATCGCCTCCTCTCATCGTGAAAGTGATCTCGACATGGTGCGTGACTGGAACGTGGTAGAGGTTCATGGCCACGTTGTCCCGGTCACGGAGCACGATTGCTACTGCTGGTGGCTGGTTCGCGCGCTGCATCAGTTCTTCTTCCGCTGGGCTGGGTTCATGCGAGGTCTACCTTGAAGGGAAACGCTGTTGCGTTGGCCTTGATCACGACGTTGCTACGCTGGTGGGCGTGATGGCAGAAGCTTCCAATGTGCTTCCACGAGCCGTCATCGCGACGTATATCGATCTGCACATGGCCAGACACAGGCAGCCACCACGTCCCGTCCTGTTCGCCCGAGCTGCTGTCATGGCCGGAGCAGACCGTTACTCCCCGGCCATCTGCTGAGGTGGTGCCGACATGTGTCGTTCCTCGCTCATCTCTCAGCCGGTACGCGATGCATTCCAGCGGTTCGCCGAAGCTCGTCGAGAAGTGAAGCTGGGTTGACCCTGTTGAAGAAGGGGCGCGCGGCGCGTTCATGGCTGGTTTCCCTTGAGCACTGTTAGCGGGCGGACTCAACATTCGCAGGGGTCATCCTGTCCATCGATCGATGATTCGATGCTCCAGCCTCCATGACCGATGTAGGCCGTAAGCGTGGCGTCCGACTCGGTTCCGACCGTAATGCTCCGTCCTGTTTCATCAGTAACGCCTTGCGCCAACACCTCGCCCGCGGCGGTGACAATTTTGTAGTAGGTGCTGGGTCGGGCCCTTTGCTGCGCATCCACCACACGCAGCTTCCCGCGATACTTCAATCGTGGCGCAAGCTGCCTCGGCAGCGGAACGATGGCAGCGGGGCTGGACGCTCCCCCCAGAAACGGATGCTCCCCCGCCTTCACCGTGAATTCACCCGGGCAACTGAAGGTGATGTTTCCCCCCTCCAGCGTGATCGCGCTGCTGCCGGCCTGCAGCACCACCTTGGTCTGCGCCAGCACGTCGATGCGGTCGTCGGTGGCGGTGATGGTCAGGGCCTGGTCGCTCAGCAGTTCCAGTTCGCCGTCGTTGGCCTGCAGGCTCACCGGGCCCTGCGCGGCGATCACCCGCAGCGGGCCGCTCTGCGCGAAGAGCGAGACGTGCCCGCCGGAAACGGTGGCGATGGTTTCCCCGGCGCTGACGTGCAGGTCCTGCTGCACGGTCATCTGCAGGTTCTGTCCGGCGTAGGCCACCGCGCTGGCCGGGGTGGTCCAGGCAACGTGGTGCGGCGCTTCGGCCAGCAGCAGGGGCTTGCCCAGCCGTTCCACCGGCTGCTCGCCGGGGCTGCGGCCATCGCTGCCGGGCTTCATTCCACTCTGCCCGTTCACATCGCCCTGGAAGCGGCCCTGCGCCTGCGGGTCGATCTGCTCGCGCAGCTGCTGGGTGCGCTGGTACTCGGCCAGGCCGGGCACCTCTTGCTGGGCCAGGGTCTGCTGCATCTGTTCCAGGCTGCGCTCGGCGCCTTTCAGCTGCGCCA